>SYHM01000200.1 GCA_005799205.1 Planctomycetia bacterium
CGATTGGGTTCGATCTGGGTGACGGCCGTATGCCACACGGCCCGCTGTTCGCTTTCGCTCATGAGGCTCTTCCCCTTGATTGACCGCAGAATCTCGACGACCGCTCCTGGCAGTTCGCCGAACGCATCGACAACTCTCGCACCGACGGCGCGCAGTGCCTTGACCTTTCCTTCGTGCGTGCCGCGCCCACCCTCGATGATCGCGCCGGCATGACTGAAGCGAGTTCCTTCGCGGGCCGCCTTGCCTCCGATGTAGGCAATCACCGGCTTCGTGATTTGTCTTGTGCTGATCAGTGATGCGAGTTCTTCTTCTTGTGTCGAGCCGATTTCACCGAAAATGACAATCGCCTCCGTGAAGGGGTCCGCTTCGAAAAGCAGCGCTGCTTCTGGGATGCGAATGCCTAACACCGCATCGCCGCCGATGTGTGCGATTGTCGAGATGCGCACGCCCGCCTGCCCGAGGTAGTAACCAGTGCTCGACGCCATCCCGCCCGAACGGCTGATGATGCCAACTCCTGCAGGCACTCCTGGCTTGAACCACTGTCGGGCACTCTCGGCGCGACCGCCAATCATGCCAACAACTCCGCGCCCAGGGCTCAACACGCCGAGGGTGTTCGGTCCAAGGAATCGGGCACCGTTGGCGCGCGCGGCGGCGGCGATCTCCATCGCGTCCCAGACCGGAACGCGGTCGGGCACCAGCACTGCGAGCTTGATCCCAGCGTCCAAGGCGGCAATCGCGGCGTCCTTCACACCCGACGCTGGCACGAAGAGCACGCTAATGTCGAGCTGTCCGAGAGCATCTGTTGCTTCGCGTGGCGTGTTGAAGACGGGAACGCCCATCACCGTCTGGCCTCCCTTGCCAGGAGTAACACCCGCGACGACATTCGTTCCATACTCGCGCATCAATCGCGTGCGGGCCTGTCCTTCGCGTCCGGTCATTCCCTGCACGAGGACGCGCTTGGTTTCGTCGATGAGAATCGCCATTAGCGCACACCCCTTGGCGGCGATTGCTGTGCATGAGAGGTAGTCAACGGAATCAACTCATTCAATCCAGGAATGTCCAGTTCGAGATAGAAGCCTTCGATGCCAGCAAGCGTGCACTCGACATCGCACGCGAGCAACTCAGAATCCTTCGACGCAAACTCGTCGGCCGGAATCGATGGTGCCGGTACGCCAGCGCGATCAACAATCAGGCCGCCCGAATGAGCTTCAACGGCTGCGCGAATAGACTCCCACTTCGCTTGATTGATCCAGACTCGTCCACACTTGACTTCGAACGAGAGCGCGCTCGAGTCGCGCACGAACGATGGGACGCGTGGTGCGCGAGGGGACCAGCGAGAACCATGCGCATCGGACACGAGTTCGGAAAATCGCGCAGCGATGCGCGCGGGAGAATCGGTCTTGCGATACCCCTCGATGGGGGCGCGCACAAATGCGGACATGCGCCGCAGAATGTCCACTGCGCGGTCTTCTGTGTTGCCGCCGAGCCGAATCACCGCTGGAATGTCGAGGTCGAGTTCGTAGAAGGCCTTCGCGAGCCCGTACGCCGACCAGTATTGCTCTTGACTCGCAACGCCCGAGCCCGACCCGAAGTAACCCACAAGCTCTGGCTGGGCGAGAATGATGCGGCTCGCTCGGTAGACCTTCGTCGCTGACGGGTTTCCACTTGTGTCTGTGAAGTTTGCGATCGTGAACCCAGCCGTCACGATTGCATCCATCGACATCATCGATCCGCCACCACCGGCCCCGTGAAATCCGACGAGCCCGTTCGATGGTGGCGCTGCACTTGTCGCGAGTTGCGCGAAATAAAATGTTCCCCGGTGATCGCTCTGCTCGACGGCGTACGCCACGCGTTCAAGTCGTGTCGGTGGGTGATCAAACTCGCGAGCGATCTCGATACCAAGCTCGGGATGACGAGAGACGGCGTAGTCGTCGATGGTGACTCGGCAATCTGCCGCGACGAACTCGCGCGAAGTCGTCAACGCGAGCGGGTTAATCTCGAGCGAACGCGCTTCGGATGCACGAGCTGCCGCGAAGAGTGCGCGCAGGCAGCCAGCGAGGCTCGCAGCCTCGTGCGCCGTGAGTCCGCACGAACTGACCGCCTCGTCGAGTGCAGCCGGCTCAGGCCCCCGCACGACATCGCATGGAATACGCCGCGTTGAGGCCGCACGTTCTTCGATTCCGCTCCCGCCGCCCGCGGCGAAGATAATGACGGGCGCGCGTGCAGCGTCGTCGATGGCAAGCGAGAGGAAGAACTCACGCGCGATCGAGATTTTCTCTTCGACGAGGACTGCCTCGACCGGAAACTGCCCGACGCTCATTGCAAGCATGCGTTTGGCATGGTCGGCGCACGACTGCGGTGACGAGGCGAAGGCCACCCCTCCGAGTGCCGCTCGGCCAGTTGTCCACGCCTGAATCTTGATGACAACATCGCCGCCGAGTTCGCGCGCTGCATCGGCGGCCTGTGCTGGGCTTGTCGCAGGACGTCCACGCGGAATCCGGAACCCGTGCGCGGCGAGTAGTGCCTTTCCCTGATATTCGTGCAGGCGTGCCATATGTCGAGTTTTGCAGGATAGCAGGACGAATCCGCGCAAACACGCTCGTAAATCTATCTGCGCGAGAGTGGAAGGACCCGAGCGAACCCCAGACTCCGTCGGAGGTCCGTCAATTGTCCTGCGTGCATTCCGTTATGAAAGCACAAGCGGACTATGAGCGCGTCGATGCGGATTGGTCGATCACCCCACGAGACCGATTCGGTAAGTGACTCCGCAGAGCGTGACTCAATCACGTGGGCGAGCGCCTCGGTTGCGTCACAGAAGATGGCGCGGCTGCGCTCGAGCGATGGGTACCCAGTGGGATCATCGCGGGGAGTTGAGTCCTTCACGATGTCATCGATCCGAAAACTTGAGGAGGTTGGGGTAGGCGAAAAGTCGCGTCCACATGGAGGGGGGCCTCCAATCAATTGGATCGTTCGTGCCATTGTGTACGCGCAGTGGCCGAGCGTCCAGGCAGCATGATTCGGGCACCCTGGCGTCTGTACGGTGCGGTTGGATTCTTCAAATCCTTCAAGAAAACGCAAGAGCAGTGGGGCGCTTTCTCGGATCGCAAGAGCTAGGGTTGCGGGGTGCGGGAGGTCGCTCATCTCTGTGATTGTCGCAGAGTTGCGAGAATGTCGCACCTGTGATTTGCCTCGACGCGCCCTGAAATCAATGGTGTTCCAGTCATGAAAAAGGAACAGGGTCCAAACACAATTCAGCGCGTCCTCTTTGCCGCATTCAGCCTCTTCATCGGAATCCTGCTCGCTCGGGCGATGGGGTTCTAGCAGGGGCTCGCATCAAGGCGATCAAAGCAATTCCGGGCATCCCCGAGGCGATTGTCAGCAAGAAGAACGCCGAGTAGTCGAGGCGCTTCGTCAGGACACCGCTCAGTGCTCCAGCGAGTGCGCCTCCAGCGGCCATCAGCGCGGTGAGCATCGCGTATTGGGTCGCGACATGGCGCGGCTCGCAGGCCGACATGAGGAACGCGACAAATCCTGCAGCAACCATGCCTCCTGCGAAATTCTCAACCACGATGACTGGAACGAGCGCCCACACGGGAGCGCACTCGGTCGGTGACTGCGTCGTTGTGGCGTTGAAGAAGAGCGCGAGCAGATAGAACCCGAGATTGCTGAGAGCTTGAAGAGTGCCAAAGGCCACCAAAGATCGGATGAGTCCGATGCGTGCGACGATCCAGCCACCTGCGATCGCCCCCACGACCGTGAGTGTGAACCCAAGGGCGTGGCGAATCCACCCGAGCTGCGCGAGCGAGTACCCAAGACCTTTCAGTAACAGCGGAGTGGTCATTGTGTTCGCGAGCTGGTCTGGCAGTCGAAAGACCAGCACAAAGAGGATGAGCGCAAGGAGTCGAGGTCCCCAGTGCTTTGAGAGCGCCGTCAAAGGTGCGACGAGCGCGCCGCTCAGCCCAGGTTCTGGCGTGGGGCGAACATCAGGCTCGCGCGCCATCAGCGTTCCTGTGATCCCGACAAGCCCGATCGAACACATCGCAAGCAGCGCGACCGTCCAGCCGATTATTCCCACGACTGCAAGCACTCCAGCACTCATCACAATGAAGCCGACGCGGTAGCCGCTGACAAAGATGCCCGCTCCAGCACCGAGTTGATCGCGCGAGAGCACTTCAGCTCGATAGGCGTCCGAGACGATGTCTTGTGTTGCACTAAACAAGACAACGCCGCACAACAGGCACATGAACAGCGTGTTGTGGACGTGATTGGCAGGTTCATCGGCGACGGGGGCGACCAGCGAAGCCGCGGCGATGCACGCGAGCGCGAGCAGCTGCGAGGCGAGAATCCAGCTGCGCCGCTGCCCGAGAATTGCCAGTACCGGAAGATGCACCCGATCGACCAATGGCGCCCACAGAAACTTCAATGCGTAGGGAAGCTGAAAGAGCGCGAGAAACCCGATGAGCTCAACTCCCCAGCCCTCCACTGTGGCCCACGCCGGAGCGAGACTCGTCGCGAACAGATTGGGGATTCCGCCGCAGAAGCCGAGCGCTGCGAGCGTGAGCATCGTTCGGCTTCCGTACAGGTGACCAAGCGAGGGTCGATCCGTGACCATGAGGCAAAGGGTAGGGGAGTGGTGCGATGGGTGCGTTCGCCGCCCACGCTGGAGAAGCGAGTCGGGGTGACAGGTTTTGAACCTGCGGCCTCTTGGTCCCGATCCAAGCGCTC
>SYHM01000201.1 GCA_005799205.1 Planctomycetia bacterium
AGGCGCATGTGTTCGCTGTCCCGCACATCCAGCGTTGCTTCAATCGGAGGTGGTGAATCTTCAACACGCCGAGCCACGGGAACCATCACGACCTCGTAGCGTCGATCCGACGCCAGGCGCGCCACTTTGGTGGCGCTGCGGACAAGTGCCGACGCCGAGCTGGTCGTTGGCACAAACAGAAACGAGAGTGCCAGCACGGCGGCGAGTGGGAGCGCCCACCACTGCCACGCGCTCCGTCGAGCGTGTTCGCCCCTGACGGCGTTCATCGCGCGAGCGAGCCTACGTTCCATCGCCACAGGTGAGTCACAGAACCTCTGGGTCAGCATCGCGTCGATAAACCGGTCTGCCCCCGAAGGCCTCGGTTCGAAGTCGGAATCGGATTCATGTGAGTTCTCAATCGTCATGCGAATAGTCCCTTCTTGTGGAGGCACTCTCCCAACATCGCGCGTGCGCGCTGAAGTCTCTTCTTGATCGTCTCTTCATTGCTTGCGAGTGACGTGGCGACGTTGCGTATTGGCGAATCGGCCCGGTACACCAAGCGAATGACCTCTGCGTACAGGTCGGGCAACCGGCCAAGGCAATCATCGACGGCGTCCATTCGGGTCTGAAACGAGATCGCGCGGTCTGCATCAAACCGTGTTGAGTGCTGCTCGATTTCGCTCAGCATCGTTGGGTCGGCGAGCACATGGCGCCGCTTGCCCGCCATGTCCATCGCAACGCGAGAGCCGATGCCTCGGAGCCACGCTCCGAATGATCGTGTCTTGTCAAAGTCGGCGAGCCGCCGCCACGCGACCATCATCGTTTCTTGAAAGACATCGTCAACAAGGCTGCGGTCGTAGACGATCGCGCGAAGAAACACCATCAATTGGTCTGCATGGTCACGCGCCAGCAACTCGAAGACCTCATGTGCTGTGGGTTCTCTCGCGGGCGGTTTCATTCGGTGGTTCTTGGTTCGTGCGGCACGCTCGGGACACGCGAACAGAAAGATTTGTTCTCTCAAGCGGTTGCGCCCTGTGCGCTATCGTGAGCCGATGCGAATTCTATTGACGGGATTTGAGCCTTTTGGTGGAAGCCCCATCAACCCAAGCGTCTCGCTCATTGAGGTGTTCGCCGCCGAGGGACTCCTTGGAAGCAGGGTGACCACCGCGATTCTGCCCGTCGTGGGAGGATCGGGTTCTGAGAGCGCACGCGCTGGGCTTGAGCGCGCCATCGCAGCGTGTGAACCAGAAACGGTGGTCTGTTTCGGTGAAGCGTCGAGAGCAACGCATGTCCAGTTTGAGCGAGTGGGAGTCAACCTGCGCGATGATCGAATTGCAGACAACGCGGGGCGCCGCTGCTGCGATGAACCGATTATTGCAGGGGCCCCCGTCGCCTACTTTTCGACCCTTCCGACGCGAGCCATGAGAGATGCCTGCGAAGGGGAGGGGGTGCCAGCCGAGCTCTCGATGAGCGCCGGGACCTTCCTCTGCAACGAAGTGCTCTACTGGCTGCTCCATGCGTGCGCGACACGATTGTGCCCGAGTGTGTCGCGAGCAGGCTTTGTTCACGTTCCGCAACTGCCTGAGCAAGCGGCGGTTCGCGGGGGACCTTCGATGAAGTTTCAACATGTCATTCGAGGAGTTCGCGCGAGCCTCCGCGAACTTGCGTCGCCGCTTGGGTGAGAGGGGATTGGCTTCGCTCGTCAGAGTGCAGTGAAGTAGGATCGATCTATGACGAGCGATCCCGACTGGTCACAGGTGCGTGCGATTGTGATGGACATCGATGGAACACTGACCGACGGGGGCATCGTGATCAACGATGCGGGTGAAGAGAGCAAACGCTATGACGTTCGCGATGGGTTTGGACTTTCGCTGTGGCATCGCGCCGGAGGAAGGACTGGCGTCGTGACGGGGCGACGAGGGCTCGCTCTTACGCACCGCATGCGAGAGCTCGCGATCACTGAAGTCGAGCAGGGGGCGTGCGACAAGGTCGCAGCGCTCGACCGAATCCTCTCGCGGATGGGAGTGGTGCGTCGCGCGTGTCTCTTCGTGGGTGACGACATCCCAGATCTGGCTGTCATGCGGTGCGCTGGGATCAGCGTGGCTGTCGCTGACGCCGCGCCAGAGATTCGAGCGGCGGCAGACTTTGTGACGATCGCGCGCGGTGGGTGTGGTGCGATTCGCGAAGTGGTTGAACAGGTGCTGCGCGCGCAGGGGGCGTGGGATGCCCTCATCAGCCGCTCTGCTTAGGTCTCGGCTGGTCAGTGCGCACTCGTGGCGGGCGCCTTCTTGGATGTGCCCCACCAGCGCGTGAACCCAGCGCGCATGCTCATAATCATGACAAAGAAGACGGGCACGACCAACTGATCCATCGTGCTCGAACCGATCATGCCTCCGAGCACCGTTGTTCCGATCGACTGGCGGCTCTGTGCTCCGGCACCGATCGCAATCGTGAGGGGAACAACCCCGAGCATGAATGCGATCGCGGTCATCATGATGGGCCTAAGTCGCTGATGGGATGCGTTGACCGCAGCATCGATGATGCTCTCGCCTCCATCATGGCGCATCTTGGCGAATTCAACGATGAGGATCGCATTCTTCGCCGCGAGCCCGACGAGCATCACGAGTCCAATCTGGCCGTACACATCGAGGTTCTTGCCTCGCAGCTTCAGAAAGAGAAGCGCGCCGAGAACAGCAAATGTGACCGCGAGCAGCACATTGAGCGGCAGAAGCCAACTCTCATACAGCGCTGCAAGCAGCAAGAAGACGGCAATCAGCGCGAGCGCAAAGATGATGGGTGCGTATGTTCCCGCCTCAATCTGCTGATAGGTCACACCAGTCCACTCGTAGGTGATCCCGTTTGGAAGAGTCGCGGCGGCAACCTCAGCGACGGCGGCAATTGACTCTCCCGATCCAAAGCCCGCGCCAGTCGATCCATTGATCTGGACCGTGTTGTACATGTTGTAG
>SYHM01000202.1 GCA_005799205.1 Planctomycetia bacterium
GCGGACGGCGAGGCGCCTACGAATTCTCGTCCAATGACGAATGCCTGCGCAAGACCATCGGGAGAGGGCTGAGGGGCGTACTGAAGTTCGAGCCCCCATTGCGATCCATCGCCCAGAAGTTGGCGAAAGAGCGGAAGGTCGGCAGGAGTCGAGATGACCAAGATCTGACGAATCCCCGCAAGCATCAGCGTCGTGAGCGGGTAGTAGATCATGGGCTTGTCGTAGACCGGCAACAACTGTTTCGACACTGCGATCGTCACCGGATGTAAGCGTGTTCCCGATCCGCCTGCCAGAATGATGCCACGCCTGGCAAGTCGCGCACTCATCGCACAACCTCAGGTCGCGTTCCGTAATTCGTTGACACCCACTGCCGATAGGCGCCACTGGTGACATGCGAGACCCATGCTGGATTGTCGAGGTACCAGCGCACGGTCTTGGCGAGTCCCGTTGCAAAACTCTCCTTGGGAGTCCACCCGAGCTCGCGTTCGATCTTCGAGTTGTCGATCGCATAGCGCCGATCATGGCCTGGACGGTCCCGCACAAAAGAAATGAGTGTCCGGTACGACGACCCGTCCGCTCGTGGCCGGGCTGCATCAAGCGCATCGCAGAGGGCGTGGACGACCTCAATGTTCTTCATTTCACTGCACCCGCCAATGTTGTATGTCTCACCGACTCTGCCCGCCTCGAGCACACGGCGGATCGCATCGCAGTGGTCGCAGACGTAGATCCAGTCGCGCACATTCTTGCCGTCCCCGTAGACGGGCAATGGCTTCCCTGCGAGCGCGTTATGAATCATCAGTGGAATGAGCTTCTCTGGAAACTGAAATGCCCCGTAGTTGTTCGAGCAGTTTGTCGTCAGAATTGGCAGGCCATAGGTGTGGTGATATGCACGAACGAGGTGGTCGGATGCTGCTTTCGACGCGGAGTACGGGCTGTTTGGCTCGTAACGTCTCAGCTCGCTGAAGGGTAGATCGGTCGGTCCGAGCGACCCGTACACCTCATCGGTGCTGACATGGGTGAATCGGAAGGATGCCTTCTGATCACCGTGAATCCCGCTCCAGTAAGCCCGAGTGCACTCGAGTAGGCGAAACGTCCCAACGATGTTGGTCTGTATGAAGTCTTCTGGTCCATGAATCGATCGATCGACATGTGACTCGGCCGCGAAGTTGACGATGGCGCGTGGCGCGTACCGCAGCAGGAGGTCGGCCACGAGGTTTGTGTCACTGATGTCGCCGCGGACAAGTGTGTAACGGGAATCGCCCTGGATCGACGCAAGATTCTCTGGATTGCCGGCGTAGGTCAAGGCATCCAAGCCGACGATTGGCTCATCGCTGCACCGCAGCCAATCCAACACAAAGTTGGATCCGATGAATCCGCTGCTGCCAGTCACCATCAACATGACGGAGAGGCTATCTCGATCGCCGAAGTGACCTCAATAGTCGGGATCATCGTTGCGATCCGCCCCCGGTAATGACCGCGTAACGACTCGATGATGTGATCCTTGAAGTTATGAGCGAGGATCACGAGCAAGTCAGGCTGATCTTCGTAGAGCCGCTCGCGCGAGACGACCTCAAGACGTGTGCCGGGGACGAACTTGCCCTGTTTCTGCGGGGTGTCATCGACGACATAGAGGAATCGATCTGCGCATCCGAGTGCATTGAGGTAGACGACCCCTTTGGCTGCGGCGCCGAAAGCGGCCACAGTTGATTCTCGTGGCAATGCCTCGAAGAACGCCCTCCCCTTGGCGATCTGCACGTTCGTGCGCGATGCAGCACCTGCGTAGTCGTAGAGCGACTCGCGCGCAGTGAATGGGGCGTACACCTTTCGATCGGGAACCGCCTTGTTGGTCGACACAACCCGCAGACTGCCGCCATGCATCCTCAACTCGCGAATCTCGATAATCGTCAGTCCGTAGCGCTTGAAGAGGTTTACAAGCGGCGTCATGAGCCAATAGAAATAGTGTTCGTGGTAAATCTGGTCGAACTGATTTGTCTCGAGAGTTGTGAGGAGGTACGGAAACTCCAAGATCCACACTCCGTCGAGGTGTCGCTGAATCCCCGCCAGGAACTTTTCGACATCTGCTGTGTGCTGAAAGACATTCGTTGAGACGATGACGTCGGCCTTGCCTACATCGACATCCCCCCAGAGCGCGTTTGTGAATTCGATTCCACTGCGTTCGTTCTCTTCTCTCACCGACGTCGATGCATCGACATTCACAAGTTGCAGTGTGGCAGGCGACTGCGACTGGAATGCGCGAAGCAGCGTGCCGTCGTTGCCACCGATGTCAATCACTCGTCGCGGGAACAGGCCGGCGACCTCCTTGAACATTTCTTTGCAGTGACTCACGAATGGTGCACTCACCCCCGACCGATAGCAATACGAGTCATACATCTCAGCAGGAGGAACCTGATAGTCGAGGTGCGCGATGAGATCGGATCCCATCACGACATGCAGTGGATAGCGCTTGGCGTTCACCGCCTCGGCGGCGGTGTCATGGAAATTGTTCACAAGGGGCATCAACCCGAGATCAATCATTGGTGTGGGAGCCTTTCCAAGTCACTCTAGTCGAAGTCATACACTTCGACTCCCGAGCACCTCCGATGAATGCGACGAGTGATCCTGTCCTTGCCATCGTCATCCCGACATGGAACAATCTGCCATACCTGCGATTGTGCATCGAGAGTCTTCGTGCGAATTCAAGGGTCGCGCACGAGATCGTTGTGCATGTCAATGAGGGAAGTGATGGCACGCGCGCGTACCTCGAGAGAGAGGGAATCCGCTTCACGCACTCGCTGGAGAATGTGGGAGTCTGCCATGCGGTCAACATCGCCGCTCGCGCATCGACCGCTTCGCTGGTCTGCCTCTTGAACGACGACATGTACTGCCTTCCGCGCTGGGACGAGATCTTGATGGGGCGGGCGCAATCGCTTGGTTCCGAGCAGTACTGCCTCTCTGGCACGATGATTGAACCGGTGTTCTCTCGCAACCCGTGCGCATTTGTTGCTGACTATGGGACATCGCTCGAAACATTTCGTGAAGCAGACCTCGTTCGCGACCACGGTGGATTTCGAATTGCTGACTGGTACGGTTCGTGCTTTTGCCCACTTGTCATGCCGCGCACGCTTTGGCAGCGGATCGGGGGACTCAGCGAAGAGTTCTCGCCTGGAATGAGTAGCGACCCGGACATGGCGATGAAGTGCTGGAAGGCCGGCTGTCGGATCTTTCTTGGAGTCGGAGAGTCGCGCGTCTATCACTTCCAATGCAAGTCAACTGGGCGCGTTGCGAAGAATCCCGGACCTGAGCAGTTTCTTGAGAAGTGGGGGATCACACAGGCGTCATTCAATCGCCACTACTTGCGCAAGGGCCGGCCTGCGGCCAGCGTGCGCCTGCCCGAGCCGCGCATCACACCCACCCTGCTCTTCGATTACGCGCGTGGCAGTCTCAAGCTTGCCGCACAGCGGCTGGGGTTGAGGGCGGCATCACGGTCAGCGCCATCATGATCGCTCCGAGACTGAGGAAGACGCCGCGAGCTGTGAACGTGTCAAAGGCGGCGGCCGAGCACCAGATGATGAGTCCGCC
>SYHM01000203.1 GCA_005799205.1 Planctomycetia bacterium
GCATATGGCCGATCGATCGTCCTACTGGCGCGCTGCGCGAGCCACCACTCGATGTGTGCCGCGCCGACTGAGAGATCCATCGTGTGCTGTGGCGCAACTCCGATCGCCTCAACGAGTCTCAGCATGCGATCCACCGTGTGGCCGCTATCAGCACCCTCGACACGTAACGTCGCCCCGAGCCACGAGAATTCGTGAGCTCTGCGGTGTCCCACGCGCACTGAGGCACCACTGACGAGCGACATGAGACCGCTGCGGGCGAGCCCCTGTGCATCAATGACGAGGTCGTACCGTCTTCGGCGCAAGTCCAACCCCCACTGGACTGACTGCCACAGCGCTCTGGGATGACGCCAAAACGCAGCCAATGCTCGCTTGGGAAAGGGGATCGCCGAGTCGAGCGCGGGATGGAACCGAATGGCGTCACTCCACGTGTCCTCCACAACCCAGTCGATCGTCGCGGAGGGAAACGCAGCCCGCAACGACCAAAGCACCGGGACTGTGCGACACACGTCTCCAAGAGCGCTCGGGCGCACGATCAGGATGCGCCGGGGAACCGTCTGCATGCCAATAGCGAAGAGAAGTATAGTGATTGTGCACCCACCGCCTCCTGCGGGGACGAGACCCTTTGTGAGTGAGACTGACCCAAAATCCGACCGCCATTCTGCTGCGGGCGACTCGTCCGGACCGAAGTCCGCCTCGGGTCCCTCGAGCAACCCCAACGCCGAAAGTGGCGGCTCACGAAGTGGCAGTGCTTCTGATTCCTTGCTTGGCCGGCTCGTGGTTGAACGAGGCCTCGCAACCCAAACTGAGATCGACGCCGCATTCTCGGCCCTTCGTGCTGCAAACAATCAGACTCGGACATTCGCCGACGTGCTCATCGATGGACAAGTTGTCACCCGCCGACAACTCGCTCGGCTACGCACAGAAGCAGAGTCCGACCGGAGTGTCCTTCGAATTCCTGGATACCAGATCATTCGAAAACTTGGCGCGGGCGCGATGGCCTCCGTCTACCTGGCGAAGCAACTCAGCCTCGATCGGCTCGTGGCGGTGAAGATTCTGCCGCACCGCTACTCGAGCGACGCGACCTTCATCGAGCGGTTCTACAAAGAGGGCAAGGCGGCAGCCAAACTGTCGGACCCAAATATCGTCGGAGCATTCGATGTCGGACAGGTCGGCGATCAGCACTATTTCGTCATGGAGTTCGTCGATGGCGAGACTGTCTACGACCGGATCGTGCGATTCAAACGATTACGCGACAAAGACGCCCTCACCATCACCCGGCAGGTTGCGAGCGCGCTGCAACACGCGCACGCAAGTGGGTTTATTCACCGCGACATCAAGCCGAAAAACATCATGATCACCAAGGCAAATCTGGTGAAGCTTGCTGATCTTGGCCTCGCGCGTGCGATGGGTGACAAGAAGTCCGCTGAAGCGGAGCGACACCAAGCGTTCGGGACCCCCTATTACATCAGTCCTGAGCAGATCCGCGGAGCAGTCGACCTAGGTCCTCCCGCCGACATTTATGGACTTGGAGCAACGCTCTACCACATGTTGACTGGCCGCGTGCCATTCGAGGGGCGCACCCCCAAGGAGGTGATGCAGAGCCACCTCCGAAAAGAACTCACTCCTCCCGATCAAGTCGTCAGCGGCATCTCAGAAGGTGCCGCTGAGATCGTCGAGATGATGATGAAAAAGTCTCCACGCGAGCGATATCAGTCTGCAGCGGAACTGTTGGAAGATATTGACCTGGCACTTGCAGGCCAACCTCTGCGGTACGCCTCACGCGCCCTCGACGTCGTCGGCATCGCATCGGAGATCGAGAGCAGTGCTCAAAGCGAGATTCAACCGAGCGACAAGCGCACTCCTGGTTTCTCAGGGCTTGCGATGGCGCTCATCGCTGGGCTCGCTGCACTTTCTGGGGTCTTGATCCTGACTCTGATTCTGCTGCATGTGATGAAGCGTTAGTCGCCGTCACACGAGTTCGACCATCATCTCAATCTCGACGCATGCATTGAGCGGAAGAGCGTTGGTACCGACCGCCGCACGAGCGTGACGACCTGACTCGCCAAAAATCTGCTGCAGAAGGTCGCTTGCTCCATTTGCCACCTTTGGCTGGTCCGCGAACCCTTCGTCAGACGCAACAAACACCCCGAGGCGAACGATCCTCGCAACTCTATCCAAACTTCGGGATTCGCCCGCGACAACCGCGAGGGCGTTGAGGATGCACTGACGGGCGCACTCCTGAGCCTTCTCGAGAGAGACGGCCGATGGCACTTTCCCCGTCGCGAGGAGCGTTCCGTCCTTGAACGGAAGCTGACCGCTCACAATGAGCAGATTTCCGGTCTGAACCGATGGCACGTACGACGCAACAGGCTTTGGAGGAGATGGGAGAGCAAGTCCTAGGTCGGCAAGGGCTTCCATCGCACGGTTCTTGGTGTTCGTCGGCATAGGGCCCGAGGATAGCGATCAAGAAATGTTTTGATAAAAACCGAAACTTGACTCGATCCAAATCTGGGATAGAGTCGTAGAGTCTTGTGTGTCGTAGTGGCTGACTGGGCCTTGCTTGCTACCGAATGAGTGTCTTCGGGCACAAATTCAACCCGTCCTTCTTGCCAGACTTTCTGGCCCGTTCTCTCCGCCCAGCCGCCGACAATTTGAACGAATCTCGGTTCGATTCGATGGCTTGGTGGCGTGCGATCTGTGGATCGCTGCTTGCAGCTGGATGATTCGAACCGAAACGAAGGATCCCGCTTTGGGCTTATGAACTTTGATCAGTTTTGGTCACCGTGGATGGTCTACGGCTACCTGATGATTGTTTTTTCTTGATCTGTGATTGATTTGCCACACGATTGTTCCACCCCCCCCGAGACAACCCCCGAGATGAAAACCATGAAAACACGCGCCTTTACTCTCGTCGAACTGCTCGTCGTCATCGCAATCATTGCGGTGCTCGTCGGACTGCTGCTTCCTGCTCTTGCCAAGGCTCAGGCCAATGCCAAGACGGTGAAGGATTCAACTCAAGTCACTCAGATTCATAAAGCGTTCATGATCGCCGCGAACGACGATGCAGCTGGCAAGTTGCCAACCCCCGGACTCATCAACCGCCTTGCCGCCGTCATCGGTACCCAGTCCGTGCAGATGCAGGGACAGGGGAAAGAGGACTTCTCGAAGAACAATTCGGCAAGCCTCTACTCTGCGGCCGTTGCACGCGAGATGTTCAACACCGACATTTTGTATGGGCCAACCGAAGTCAACCCAATCGTGGTTGAGAAGAAGGACTATGACTTCACCCAGTATGACCCATCTGCGGACAAGTACTGGGACACGACTTTCTACACGAACATCCACCTCTCACCAGGCGGCAACAATCCCTTCTGCCATTCATCGTTCAGCCATCAGCATCTCTTTGGCGATCGAAAGAAGGTTTCGTGGCGCAATACGAGCGATAGCACGAAGCCGCTCGTTGGAACACGTGCAACGAAGGATGGCGCGCTGACGGGCGACGATTACAAGAAGAGCCCGACGCTGCAACTGCATGCGTCGAAGAAAGAGTGGGAAGGCAATGTGTGCTTCGGCGACAACCACGCTGAATTCCTCTCAAGCTTTTATCCCAACTCGGTTTCGTATGAGTGCGCACAGTTGAACCTCAGCAAGGACAACATTTACAAGTGTGACTATGACTGCACGACCGCCTCTGGGTCGCAGATCGGACAGGGATCGCCAGCGACTCCGGCGACCCAGAAGAGCGGCGACGCCGCGATGGGCATCACCATCGGCTCACCAACCGAGTTCGCTGGAGCCAATGTCACCGACGCCCTCAACCCATAATCACACGCACGAACACACTTCATCATTCTTTTGGAGAACACAATGAAAAATACACAACGCGCATTCACCTTGATCGAACTGCTGGTCGTGATGGCAATCATCGCGCTCTTGCTTGGAATTCTCTTGCCTGCTCTCGCCAAAGCCCGCGCCACGGCACGACAGGTCAAAGACTCGACCCAGATTCAACAGGTCCATAAGGGCTGGATGATTGCCTCTGTAGACAGCACTCAAGGAAGGTTTCCGACCCCAGGCGAGATCGATCGCCTCGCGTTCAATGGAGCAGAATTGCCTGGCCGTGGACTCGAAGACGAGAGTCAGAATTCTCACCAGCGCCTCTATGCAGCCTGCCTCGCGAAGCAAATGTTCTCGCCTCAGATTCTGATCAGCCCATCAGAAGTGAGTTCGAAGATGGCGATCTGCGCGAACTACAACTACAACGCGTACCGGCCAGCATCGGACATTTACTGGGATGACACGAACTTCAAGATCACCGGCACCGCTGCTGGAATCACGGCATCCGCTGTCTCCTACGCGACCCTCCCACTTTCGAACACCGTCCGCCGCGCGCGCGAATGGCGCAACTCAGTGAACTCGAAGGTTGTCGTGATTGGCAACCGGGGTGTGAAGGATGGATCCATCACTCCGGCTGACTACTCGGTGTCAAAGACGCTCGAGATTCACGGAGCGAAGGACGAATGGGACGGCAACCTCTGCTTCAATGACAACCATGTCACATTCGGACGGACGTTTGTGCCTGAGGGCTGCGACCTCGTGACCGTCGGTACAACCAACATCGTCGACAATGTCTTCAAGCGGGACGACACGACCAAGGACGGCGACATGTTGATTCAACTGGTGACGAGCTGCACCGGTGGACTCCCCGCGAATCACATCGCAAGCTGGGATTGAACCAGAGTCTTCTGTTACAAATCTTGGGATCACAAGCCCCAGCCACCATTGGCTGGGGCTTTTTTTCTCTACCATTTCGCAATCGTGTCCTGCGCTCGCGCTGCTCTCCTTGCGCTCGTTGCTTGGTTCCCCAATCAGTCGGCTCCCACGGCGGTTCCGGCAGAGCGGCAGGCGAGCACCGTCGCCATCATCTCGATACGTGGGCCGATTGATGAGGTCACAGCTGCTTCGGTTATGCGAAGAACGGAGCGAGCTCTGGCTGTGGGCGCCAACGCAATCGTGCTCGACCTGGACACCCCTGGTGGCGACCTGTTGGCAACGCTGCAACTCTGCAACTTCATCAAATCGCAAATGCCATCGAATACTGTCGCGTGGGTTCATCCCCAGGCGTATTCGGCAGGAACCATCTTGGCTCTCGCGACGCGCGAGATTCTTGTGAGTCCTGGCTCAGCATTCGGGGATGCGGCCCCGATTCAAGTCATTCCGGGGGCTGGGCTCGTTCCGCTTCCCGCAACCGAGCGCGCGAAGATGGAGGCTCCCATCATCTCCGAAGTTGTCGATAGCGCGCGCAGGCGGGGCTACGACGAAAACCTTGTCCAAGGGTTCGTGCGACTGGGCTCAGAATTGTGGCTCATCGAGCATGCTGAGACAGGCAAGCGCGCTCTCGTCGAAGCGCAGGAGTACGCGGACGTGTTCGGTGAGGCTCCGCCTCGTCAGGCGCTCCCTGTCTCCCAAGCAGTGGCCGCTGAAGGCGGAGGCGAGATCGCGTCTCTCTCACCATGGTTTGCACTCTTCGCTCCGAGCGAAGTGCTCGACAGTCCACAGAGTGAGCCGACTCCACGAAAGCGCCTCGGTTCGGGCGAACGGGGTCAGTGGAAACTCGTCGGCCAGATCGTGAAGTCTGATCAGTTGCTCGTACTCCATCCAGACGAGGCACTTTCCCTCGGCCTTGCAAAGGCATCGATTGCATCAGATCAAGAACTCTCAGCGTGGTTTGGCGCATCGACGATCATTCGCTTCGACGAGAACTGGTCTGAGTGGCTCGTCCGCTTTCTTGTCAGTTGGCCAGTGAGAATCGCGCTCATTGTCGTATTGATCGTTGGGTTCGTCCTTGAGGCACTGACTCCAGGCTTTGGCATCTTCGGAACCGCTGCGGCGATCGCGCTGCTCTTGCTTGTCGGGGCGCCCGCATTCGTTGGCCTCGCTGAGTGGTGGGAGCTCATCGCCGTTGTGCTCGGGCTCGGCCTCGTCGCACTCGACCTCGTGATTCTTCCCCTTGGCGGATGGGTTGCGGTCGCAGGGGGCGCGCTCGTGCTCGGCGGTCTCGTATCGAGCTTCGTCACGCGCGATCTTTCAAGCGCGGCTGGACAACAGCAGCTTTTCATGAGCATTGGCTCAACACTCGCGGGGATTTTCGGATCGATCACGATCGTGTGGTTCGCCTCGAAGTCACTTCCGCAATCGGCACTCGCGCGGCGCGCGATCCTGACAACGGCTGCGAC
>SYHM01000204.1 GCA_005799205.1 Planctomycetia bacterium
ACGAGCGTTACCATCCGCCCCCTCATGAAACTCACACACCTCGCAACCTGCCTCTCGTTCGTCGTCTGTTCACTCGCATGCGCACAGGACGCACCGACTTCTCCGCCACCGAGTGGAGCACCCGCAGGTTCGCCGCCCGCGAAGGCCGAGCCAGAGTTCGGCGGCGGAACGATGACTGGTCGGCCACGACAAGGCGGTCGGGCTGGAGCGGCGCAGAGTTTCGAAGGAGCGATGAAGCGCGCCGAACGCGGATTCGAGGCACTTGAAGAGTCAGCGCTCGATGCATCGACAAAGATTCAAGACCTCGAAAGCGTGCAGAACTTGCAGAGCGGACTGGTTGCAGCGAAGGGAATGTGCGCGACTGTCAAGATGACCCCTGCCGCGAAAGCGAAGTACGGCGATGACACCGCGAAGTACTTGCTCGCGATGCGCACGCAGTTGATCGCATCCCTGACTACATCCATCGTGCTTGAGCAGGCGATCCTCGCTGGGGACCACGCCGCTGCCAAGGCAGCGGTTGAGAAACTACAGAGCCAAGAACACGCAAGCCACGACGAGTTCAAGCCCGAAGACGAGAAGAAGGGCGAGAAGAAGGGCGAGAAGCCCGCCGCGCCGCCAACCGTCAGTCAATGAGATAGAAGAGCGGAAAGAGAAAAATCCAGATCACATCGACCAGATGCCAGTACAGGCTGCTGAGATCGATCGCCGTGAATGACTTGGCCGAGTATCGACCCCGCGCGACTGCGATCGCGAGCCAAGCGAAGATCACGATGCCGATGAGCACATGGATTCCGTGCAATCCAGTCATGGCGTAGTAGATCGCGAAGAAGAGGTGCGCATCGACTGGAACATCCTGCTCGAGAATGGGCCGAGTCGCAAGGTCGGGCGGTGGAACAAAGGTCTCACCCGGAGCGAGCGAGAACTGCTGCGAGAGTTCTTGAGGCCCTGATGGAGCATTGGGAATGCTCGACTTCGAGATCCACACAGGGGCTGGCGCGGCTGCTACGGGCGTGGCAACAGCAGCCGCGGGAGGCGCCGATGCAGCCTGATCGCTGGGTTGCTGACTCACGGGCGCTGTAGCCGCGGCGCCAGCAGTCGTGCCTGCTTCTGGATGAACACATGTACGCACATAGGCGATGATGTTCATCAGATCAGCATCCTTCAAGAGCGGGTTGCCGCCCTTTGGAGGCATCTGGATTCCAGTCGTGTTCAGTTTGTCGAAGGGCATCCGCCCAGCCTTGATGAACTTCAGCAACGCTGCATCATCGCGCTCGAGAATGAATGCGCTCGTGCGAATGTCCTTGCCTTGGCCGGTGATTCCCTCTCCCGCTGCTCCGTGACATGCGCGGCAGGTGGCATCCCAGAGTGACTGGCCGATCTTTGCATCACCGACGGTTGCCGTTGTTGCTGCAGCAGGGGACGCGGACGCTGCCGATGCGGGTGACGGAGCGAGCACCGTCGACGCGGCAGCGGCGGATGGCGCCGCAGCCACCGCAACAGCCGCGACCGCGCGAGGCGTTGAAGTGGCCGCTGCGACCGCTGACTCAAACGCAGTGACATCTTCGGCTGGAACGCGGTAGAAGCCCGGCCCCCAAACCAGTCCCTCGTGAATCTTGTGTGCGTACTCCTGATACTTCACACCAAGGAACGCAACGCCGCCGATGGCTGTCAGCGCCAGACAGACCGCGGCGGCGCGACGACGGTTCGTCCGAATGAACCCGACTGAGAATGCCGCGGTCAAACTGCTGAGGATCAGCACAACCGTGTTGATGCCTCCCATTGCAGGCGAAAGAAACTTCGCCCCCCAAACGAACACCTCTGGATGATTGTTGCGCAGCACTGCGTAGAGCACGAAGAGTGCGCCGAAGAAGAGCACTTCGGTTCCAAGAAAGAGCCACATGCCGAGTTTCGCCGCATCGAACTGTTGTTCGAGCGAGTTGAAGTGGTGTGCAGGCTGCGGATCGTTCGAGGCATTGGTCTCGGCGACGCCTTCTACGGTGAGTTGACTCATTGATGCCTTTCTTTAGTTCGTGGGACGAACGGTTGACCGCTCGGTGACGATCTTGGTGATTTCTGAGAAGTTGTGGGACTCGCTCGCGTCGGTGTGCGCATAGGCGGCGATGCCAGAGGCCATAGGTGTCTTGATGGTTGTGCTGCGTACAAATCGCGCATCTGCGGCGGCGATCCACGAGAGCGTGGTGCGATCGTGCACGAAGGTCGTCCACGGTCCATCAGAACCGCGCTCACCCAGAAGCTCGATGGCGCAGTTGAGGTCATCGCACAGGAGCGACTCAAGCTGACCTCGACTGTCGAGTCGCACAATGGCGCACGACGAGGCCTCGTCATGGATCGACATACTGCAATTCGCGCACGCATCAGTCCCCCACCGAATGGTCGGAGGAGCGATGGACGGCTGCTCGCATCCTGCCACGAGACTTGCGCAGAGCGCCATGAGCAACACGCGCATCACGCGATTCCCCGTCGTTTCATAATGACGACCGCCGCTGTGAAGGGCCACACGCACCACACAGCAAGCGCGGCGATGAGGATCGGACGCAACCACCACCCATACACGTAGACCGCCCACCCCGCGGCAGGACCCAGCACATCGAGGCTCCCGCCAAGAGGCTGCAAGGCGGCCGACTTGAATGCCTGCAGCGGATTGACCAGTGCGAGATGAAACACTGTTGGCGCGCCCATCTGCACCGCGAGATGCGATCCCATCAAGATCAGGTCACAACCGAACACAAGCGTCAGCCATGTCAACAGGACCGCCGTCGTTGCAGTACTTGTACGACGACACCACGCGCTCACAAGAGTTCCAACCGAGACCATTGCCACGGCCAGCATGCCTGTCAGCCCCGTCATCTCAATGAAAGCGGCTGCGTCTGCACCGCCCGTCCCAGAGATCAGCGCCGCTCCGACACCAAACCCGAGCGCGACCGCGGCGCACACGGACATCGAGAGTCCGAGGAACTTACCGAGAAGCACCTCAACGAGTGACACAGGCTGCGCGAGCACAAACGAGAGCATTCCCCGCTCGCGTTCACCTGCGATGCTGCTCGCAGCGGCCGTCATCGACATCAGCGGCACGAGAATCATGACGAGGTTGATGAGCCCTGCAGCGGTGCGGCCAAACCCTGCCGCACCGACTCCGCCAGCGGCGGCCCTTGTGAGAAGCGAGATCGCCGCACTCAGCAGCGCGTAGCAGATGGCGAAGGCGATGAGCCACCTGTTGCG
>SYHM01000205.1 GCA_005799205.1 Planctomycetia bacterium
AGCCAACGCCTCGCGGCTCGTCGAAGCACTTCGATCGCTCGAGGAGGGGTCGAAGGTGTTTAGTCCCGCGGTCCTTGAAGCTAGCGCGTTTGAGAGACTTCGCTACCGCGCATACACGCTGAACGCCACGCTCACGTTGCGTCTTGCTTCAAGCGAGGCGAGGCAGTGGCGAGTGTGCGTGTTGCTCACCACGTCGATGTGCAAGCGGCCGTGGGTCGAGGTGCTCGCCGCGGCGCTCGCTGCTGGTGCTGATTGCATTCAGGTCCGCGAGAAACACATGACGACGGCAGAACTCGTCGCGCACACACGAGCAGTGGTTGAGATTGTGCGGAACACTGGTCGGAGCGGCGCAGAGGGGGTGCCTGCAAGCGTGATCGTGAATGACCGGCTTGATGTCGCCCTCGCCGCGAGGGCTGATGGCGTGCACCTCGGCGCCGACGATCTCGCCATCGCTGACGCGCGAGCGATCGCAGGAAGCGCGATGCTCATTGGGGCGACGGCACACTGCGCTGCAGAGGCACGCGCGGCGATCCATGCAGGTGCCGATTCGTGCGGAGTCGGCCCGATGTTTGCCTCGCAGGTGAAGCCAGCCCTCGCGCCGAGTGGTGTGCAGTGGATGGCAGAGTTCGCATCGCTTTGGCCGCGCGTGCCGCACCTAGCAATCGGTGGAATCACTCCTGTCAATGCACCACAGCTGCGCGACGCGGGATGCCGTGGGGTCGCGGTGTGTGATGCGGTGTGCAGCGCGAGCGATCCAGGTGCCGTCGTCGCAGGTCTCTGCGAGGTCTTCGCGTGATCGCGAGGGGCGTATGAGAGTGGCGACTGCCATTTCCCTAGCCTGAAGCGATGGCTGGTCATTTCGCGATCCTCTTGCGCGGAGTCAATGTGGGTGGCCGCAATCGACTTCCGATGAAGGACCTGGTGGCAGCGCTTGAAGGTGCCGGTGCGACCGAAGTGACAACGCTGCTTCAAAGTGGCAACGCACTCTTTACTGCGGAGCGAACAAACTCAGAGCCGATCGCTCTCAAGGCGATGCGCTCACTCAAGTCGCGCGTGGGATTCGAGCCGCGCTTCACGCTGCGATCGGCTGCACAGCTCTCTCGCATCGCGCGCGATCATCCCCTCGCCGCCCCTGGACGCGATGGTGCATCGCTGCATGTTGGATTCCTTGAGTCGAAGCCCACGGCGACGGCGCTCGCAGCTCTTAAATCGAAGGTAGGTCCTGACGAATTGCTCGTTTCCAACGGATGCGAACTCTTTATCTATTACGGCAAGGGCGCGGGACGGTCGAGATTCACGGTCGACCTCATCGACCGCACCCTCGGCACCATGTGCACGATGCGCAACTGGAACACTGCCTGCGCGCTCGCGGTGCTTTCAGCGCGGGTTCATTGACATGACGCCCCATCAGCGCCCAGTCTCAAACGCGACTCTCGAACTGCTCGGCACTGGGACGAGTTCTGGCGTCCCTGTGATCGGCTGCTCGTGCGAGACGTGTCGATCGGACGACCCACGCGATCAGCGACTGCGCACGAGCGCGGCACTTCGATTTCGTGACCCAGATGGCGTCGACCGTCTTTGGCTGCTCGATGTTTCTCCAGATCACCGCGTGCAAGCGCTCCGAAGTGGAATAGCGCGGTGTGATGCGATCCTCATCACCCACACGCACGTCGATCACGTCTGGGGGCTCGATGAGGTACGCCGCTACAACGCAATCATGCAGGTGCCAATCGAACTCTTCGCAGAGCCACCCGCAATCGACGAGCTCGCGCGCATCTATCAACACATCTTCGAGCCGCACCGCAACGCCAATGATTCGTTCGTTGCCGATCTCGTGGCACGCCCAGTGACCCCGCTCGAGTCGGTCACCCGCCACGGACTGCGCATGACCGCAGTGCGACTCTTGCATGGGAACCTTCCCATCGTCGGATGGCTCATCGACACGCTCGATGGTGGTGACGGGGGAGGCCTCTTTCCGCTTGCCTACTGCACCGATGTCTCGCTGATACCCCCTGAGACCCTTGATGCCATCGCAGGCGTGCGCACGCTGATCCTTGATCTTCTTCGAATCCGCGGTCACCCAACGCACCTCACCCGTGACGAGGCGGTCACCCATGCCCACCAGATTGCAGCACACACCACGGTGTTTGTGCACATGACTCATGACATCCGCCACCGCGAACTCGACCCCACGCTACCTGCAGGAATGGCGCTTGGTTTCGACGGGCAGCGGTTGCCCATCAGACCTTGCTAAGATCGGCGACCCCATATGGCACAGATTCGCGAAATCAAGAAACGAATGTTCGCCGTGCGCACAATTCAGCGCATCACCAAGACGATGCAGATGATCGCGACCGCGAAGTTCACTGCGGCGCTGCAACGCTCAAAGGCGACCCGTCCATACACCGAGCGAATCCGCTCGCTCGTCTCAGAAGTTGCATCGGCAGCGGGTGATGTCACGAGCCCGCTTCTTGAAAGCCGCAGCAAGCCGGTTGGCAAAGACATTCTTTTGGTCGTGAGTTCAGATCGCGGACTCTGCGGCGCATACAACGGCAGCGTGCTGCGAGCGGCGATCGCTGAGATTCGTAAGCGCAAAGGAGAGAAGCGCGAAGTCATCGTTGAGACCGCCGGCAAGAAGGCCGTCTCGTTCTTTCGCTTTCTCAAGGTCGAGGTCGCAGAGAAGCATGCATTTGGCGACAAGCCATCGTTCGCTGAAGTTGCGGCGCTTGCCGATCGATTTATGGCAGACTTTACCGCTGGGAAGGTCGATTCAGTCTCGGTCGCGTACATGCGATTCGTTTCGACTTCTCGCCAGGTGGCCGAGGTCATGCAGTTGTTGCCGCTCACACTCGAAGGGGTGCAAGCAACTCGCGGCGCTGCGACGGTCTATGAGTATCGCCCGAGTGCCGAAGTATTGTTGAATGAGCTACTTCCCAAGTCGGTCAAGGTCTCGCTCTTTCAAGCGATGAACGATGCGATCGTGAGCGAGAATGTGATGCGCATGGTGGCGATGAAGGCAGCAACCGACAACGCCAGTGGTCTCGGCCGCACGCTGAAGCGCAACTACAACCGCGCTCGGCAAGCGAAGATCACCACCGAACTCACCGAGATCGTCTCGGGAGCCGCGGCGCTGGCGTAAGCACCCCTCGCCACAATTTGATTTTGTGTTCCGCTGGGTTAGAGTGAGTCACCCATGCAGATACGTTGGCCTCACTGCGCTCACTCCACTGGTGTCGCTCTCGCCGTCGCGGCGCTCGCGATCGGAGTGGCGCGATCAGCGCCTGCGCAAGATTGCGACGGAAATGGAGCGGGGGACGCAGTCGACATCTGCTCGGGGGCGCTCGACATGGATGGCGACCACTACCTCGACAGCTGCGAGTACGCCTACGGCAACTTCGACCTCGATGGTGACATCGATGGTGCCGACCTGAGCGTCGTTCTCAACATGTGGGGGCACATCGGTCCGGTCGTTGGCGACATTGACGGCAATGAATTGGTGAATGCCGCAGACCTCGCAGTGTTGTTGGTTCGATGGGGATCTGTTCCGTACGGCGGATCGGGAACCCCCGGGTGGGCGACTGTCATTGAGTTCGACCCTGACCCGGCGGTTGTCATCAATGAAAATCTTCGCTGCGCGATCTCGGCGACTGGACTTCCGTGGCGCGTGCTCGACACCGCGACGCAGATCGAGATGTTGCTTGTTCCACCAGGGACTTTCATGATGGGATGTTCGGCGTCAGCCAGTTACACCTGCTATCCCAGTGAGCGTCCGACTCACGAGGTGACACTCACCAACGCTTTCTACCTCGGTCGACACGAAGTCACTCAGGCGCAGTGGCAGGCGGTGATGGGATCGAATCCGAGTTACTTTGCGGGCTACCCAGACAGCCCATCCCGACCTGTCGAGCGAGTCTCGTGGAATGCAATTCAGGACTTCAATATCGCAACGGGTTTGCGCCTACCGACAGAGGCGGAGTGGGAGTACGCCTACCGAGCGGGTACGAGCACCGCCTTTCACAGTGGGCCAGGATTCGCAACTGGTACGAACGACGACGCATTGATCGGCAACATCGCGTGGATGGCCGCGAATGCTGGCGCCGAAACCCAT
>SYHM01000206.1 GCA_005799205.1 Planctomycetia bacterium
AACGAGTCCATCGCCTCCTTGGCGATTTGATGTGCTCTGCGCGCGAATCGACTCAACACTCGGGCGATAGAACCGATCTGGCACGATCGAGTACCGCGCGCTGTACTCGTTGACGTTCGCCGTGCGGTGGCGGATCCACTGCCGTGCGACGAAGATCGGCATCGCGATGTGAAACTTGAACTCCACCATCTCAAATGGTGTTGTGTGGCGATGCCGTAGCAAGTAGCGCACGAGTCCACGATCTTCGTTGACTTGCTTGGTGCCCTCTCCGTATGACACACGCGCTGACTGCACAATCGAGAAGTCTGCGGTCTTGCCCCGCGGAGCGAGTCGCGGCATGCAATCGATCAGGGCGACGAATCCGTGATCGAGCACTCGCTTCTCAATACGCGCCGCTCCTCCCATCACATCATCCATCGGCGAATCCGGCATGATGCTCACGATGTCACTCGACTGCGAAAGCGGACACGCGGATGGCTGTGGGGTCTGGTGGGTCGTCACAATCTCTCACTTCGTTTGATGTGCGGGTCGATACTGCGTCAACCAACCGTTGACCAGATCGAGCGTACCCAATCCACTGGGATTTCCACGCGCGTTCACATGTGGGGCATCACTTGGATTCTTCGAGAATTCAAGACCAACAATCTTGAACGCCTCCGCGGCCGTCGCCGGCAGTACGGTTCCTGCCATCGCCTCGTCGCTGGTCTGCGGACAGCCAGTGCCTGCGGACACGAGCGCCTCGCACGGCCACAGCGAGGCAGAGGCGGCGATGACCGCCTCTTCAGACCTCGGCCATGCACCATCGCCCTGCTGCGCATAGCACAGACACGCCCATGCAATTGAACGGAGCGCTCCATCGGTCTGCTTCGCGCGAGCACGCACCTTGTTGGCAACGAAAAATCCCCAAATGAACGCAGTCAGCGCCGTTGCAATGAAGGCGGCGAAGAGAATCTTCGCAGCGCGCCTTGAACCGGGGATCTGCGCGGCCTGCTCGTGCGTCACATTCGCATTCCAACGAGCTTGAGCCGAGCACGCGGGCGCATCGGGTCGGCTTCGGGCACCGCTGACAGCAGCGCCTGCGTATACGGATGCTTGGGCGACCCGATAATCTCGTCACGCGTGCCATGCTCGACGATTGTGCCGTTCCACATCACGGCGATCCGCTGGCATGCATGGTGAATCACCGCCATGTCGTGGCTGATGAAGAGGTATGAGAGTTTGAACTCGCTCTGCAAGTCAGAGAGCAGATTCAGAATCTGACTTTGGATTGACACATCGAGTGCACTTGTTGGCTCGTCACACACGATGAGCCGCGGCTCGAGCGCCAGCGCGCGGGCGATGCCAATGCGCTGCTTCTGGCCACCCGAGAACTCGTGCGGATAGCGGTCGGCCGCTGCACGCCACAACCCGCACCGCTCGAGCAACTGGCCAACCCGCTCGCGAATCTGTTCCTTGGGAACGATCTTGTGCACTTCAAGTGGCTCGCCAATGATGTTGCCTACGCGCATGCGTGGATTGAGCGATCCGCCTGGGTCTTGAAAGATGATCTGCATCTGACGCCGCAGCGTGCGCATGCTCGCCGCCCCTTGCGAAAAGACATCAATCCCGTCGAAGGTCACCCGTCCGCCCGTTGCATCGATGAGTCGCAGGATCGCGCGCCCGACTGTTGTCTTGCCACATCCTGATTCGCCGACGAGTCCGAGCGTTTCTCCTGGTGCGATGGTGAAACTCACCCCGTCGACCGCACGCCGCCAATCGACAATGCGCTGCAACAACCCCTGCCGCACAGGAAAGTGCACCTTCAATTCGTGAACATCAAGAAGAGGTCTCGTCATGGTCTCACCGAAGTGGTATCTCAAACTCGCCAAGCGTGCCTGTGGGGAGTGCGATCGACAGCACCGCACTCGCGCGACTGATCGAACGCCGCGAGAGGGCCCCACGCGCGAGCCGCACATAAAACTCTTCGACATTGCCGACGCTCTGGCCACCCACGGCAACGATGATGGCGCCCGCTGGCACAATGCCCGCGAGGTTTGACCCTGGCGTGACCTCTTGCACAAGGACCCCTCGACGGTGCGGCACTTCGAGCGCGGCGCAGGCTTCAGACGTACTCGTCGCGAGTTTCGCGAAGCCGTATCTTCGCAGAAGGTCTGCGAGGTCGGCTGCCTCGACTTGTGGATCGCGCTTGGTCAGCGCGACTGCAAGCGTCATCTCGCGCCCACCGCCCTCCTCAGGATGCGGCCGCCAAATGTGAAACTCGACCGTCTGCCCCGGACGACGAGTACCGATGATCGAAGGCACCCGACCTGCATCGCCGGTTTTCACCCCGTCGATTGATGTAATGACATCGCCCACACGAATACCAGCGAGCTCTGCAGGGCTTGCTGCGCTCACGCGCGTGACAACCGCGCCATCGGCCGTGAAATGTTCTGCGATGCACCGAAAGAGCGGATCACGCAACTGCGGCGCGAGAATCGAACTGACCGACTGCACCGCAACCCCAGAAAACCCCTTCTCGACTTCGCCAATCTCGATCAGTTGAGAAACAACGAATTCGATGATGTCCATCGGAATCGCGAGCCCGATCCCCCCAAACTGGCCCTGCCCAAGCGTGCTGCCGCGACCCGTCGCAATCGCGGTGTTCATTCCGATGACTCGACCGTAGATGTCGCAGAGTGGTCCACCTGAGTTACCAGGGTTGATCGCAGCGTCGACTTGGATGAAGTTCTCGTAGTCAACATCGGCCAGCCCAGCGCTTCGGCCAATGCCAGAGACGATGCCTGCGCTCATCGAAAATCGAAAGTCGAAGGGAGAGCCAAACGCGAAGACCATTTCTCCCTGCGTTGGGATGTCGATCGATCGCTGCGCTGGGGTGAGGTCGTCCGCTTCGATACGCAAGACAGCAATATCAGTCTTAAGGTCGATCCCAACGAGTTGCGCGCCGACAATCTGTCCCGTGCTCAACTGCACATCGATGCTCTGCGCGCCATCGACGACATGACCATTGGTGACGATGTGTCCGTAGACGTCATACACCCAGGCCGACCCGGTATTGAACAGCGGCGCACCGCCTCGCGGCGAATCCGACCCCTTCGCAGTCAGCGAGAGCACCGATGGCTCAACGATGCTTGCAACATCGCGCGTGGCTTGATTGAGTTCTTCGAGCGCGTTGTGTTCACCGAGCCGCCCCTTCGCTGCGACGCGCTCTGCGTCGATACGCGCTTGACCGAGGCTGCGCACGGCACGCGGGGTCACAACGAGAACGAGAAGTGCGGCGACGGCAACGATCGCTGCGGGAACGAGCGTCTGAATCTTCATAGACGATTCGACCCTGGCCGCTTGTTGCCCGCCGCGCGCGCGTCTACCGCCACCTGAAACGCGGCACGCTCGTTGTCATTCATGACGTAGGGATGTTCGCCAAGATTCGACGCCGCCACACGCTCGATCCACCCATGCGCGGCATCGATGATCTGTCGACCGATCTGAACCGTTGGCAACGCGAACGCCGGCTGCCATGCGCTCATCCCCAGCAAATCGTGCAGCACGACGACCTGCCCGTGGCACGCATTCCCAGCTCCACAACCAATAACGGGAACCGTTGATTCGCGCACGATCTGCTCTGTCACCTCAGCGGGTGCGGCCTCGACCAAGAGCATCGTTGCCCCTGCAGCAATCATCGCCTGCGCATCATCGAGCAGGTCCATCGCACTCGAAGCACTCTTGCCTGCCGCGTAATAGCCGCCATGCAACTTCGCGTGCTGGGGGCGCGATCCGATATGCGCGACTATGGGAATCCCTGCGCGACACATCTTGGCAACGAGTGGCGCAAACGAGCGATCGACTTCGACCTTCACCAGATCGGCAAGCCCTTCGGTCAGAAAACGGCCTGCGTTTCGAATCGCTTGGGCGTCGTCCGCCTGGTAACTCAGAAATGGCATGTCGGCCATGACGAGCGTCGTTGGGGCCCCACGCTTCACCCCTGCTGTCAGAGCGATCAAAAAGTCGAGTGGTGTGTGGATCGTGCTTGGGAATCCGAGAATCACTTCGCCTGCGGTATCGCCCACAAGCATCATGTGAATACCGGCTTCTTGAAGCCAACGCGCAGTCGTTGCGTCGTAGCAGGTCAAGCATGCGAACTTCTCGCCACTGCGAACCATCCGCTGCAGTGTGCGCAGCGTGCATGGGGCGGTCGATCGTGAAGTCTCTGAGGTCTGCGCAGGCTGATTCGTCATAGGAGGCTCTCGTTAACGGTCTGACTGTTGATTCATGAACCGGCCAAACGATCCACGCATCGGATTGAAGACGACATTGTCACGTCCGAGCACGAAGACATCCGCGATCTCGATCGCCTCACGGAATGACTCTTGCGCCTGTTCGATGTCTTCGCACGGAGTCGTGACCCGACCCTGCGCAAGATGCTCTTCGGTCACGATCGCGTCACCCGTAATGAGGATTGTCGATGACGGAATCGCCAAGAGCAACCCAGCGGTGCCTGGTGTCACACCTGGCAGCGGAAAGAGGTCTACCCCTTCGGCGAGTCGGTCAGGGGCATCCTTGATGCGGCGCCCGACCTCGAGCGATGTCTTCACGAAGTCCACGACACCGCGCTTGGCGGCATCCTGCGGAGCGTTCAGGTCGTCGTCATCATCCGCCCGCAGCGCGTCTTCTTCAGTCAGCCGCTCAACTTCTTCGCCGACCGCTGCGAGCACTTCTCGATCGGCAGCTGCCATCCACCACTGTGCATTTGGAAACAACGAGATTCCGCGGTATTGCGCAGGACTCTTGCTCGTCAGAAACACATCGGTGATCTCGTCACACTTCACCCCCGTGCGCGATTGCATGCGCGGCGCGAGAATGTTCGGTGGAAGTGATGGATCGACAATGATCTTGCGATCGCCCGACTCGATCAGTGTCGTGGTCGCGTGCCCTTCGCGCACCAGTCCGCGTTCGCCCCACAGCGGATGGCTTCCGAGGGTGCCGATTGAAATGACTCGAAACTGCAACATGTGTCCGTGGTGTGTGGGCGGTGCGCGTCAGTCAGCCTGCGACTCGAGCGCGAGTCGTGCAAGAGAGTGATTGGGATCCTTCATCAGTTCGCCAATAGCGTGCGCGACATTCGGCGGCACGAACGGGCGCAGTTTGTCCATTGATCCACCGAACGCCGCGATCTGCCTGATGAGACTCGACGAGAGAAATGCAAACGACTCACCTGTGACCACGAACACGGTCTCAATGCCCGCGACCTGACGATTCGTGATGGCGAGTTGGCACTCAGAGGCGAGATCAGTGACATTGCGAATTCCTCGGATGATTCCTGACGCACCAACGGAACGGGCAAAATCAACCGTCAAGCCGCTGTAGGTCGCCACGCGCACGCGCGCGGCATTGGGCTCTGCGCGCACGAGTTCGGCGATGAGTGGCTCAAGCAGAGCCACTCGCTCTTCAACCGGAAAAAAGTCTGGCTTATCTGGATTTCTGCCGACTGCGACGATCACTTCATCGAAGAGTCGACGCGCGCGCGCGAGGACATCGAGGTGGCCAAGCGTGACCGGATCGAATGACCCGGGGTAAATCGCAAGGTGATGTCGCGAAGGGGCAGCGCTCATAACCCGAGTGTAGGGGGGAAATTTTGAAAACTTGACAAGATGAGTTGCTCGGGGGTGTGCGGAAATCCATCGTGTCCTTGCAGTCGCTGAAGTGAACGACTGAGGAGGAGTCAAGGCCGCGTGAACCACTCGCGCATCCTTGAACGGACAGAGCAACCCTGGATCGGCCCCGCATCGGACCTGCCTCCCCGAGCGGGGCCTCTTTTTTTTGCTGATCAGTTCATTTCGCGCGGCTCACCGATCGCACTTGTGCGAATTGGCGATGGCCGTACTTGCCGCTGTGGAATCCGAGTCCGGACTGCCTCGCGCCGACCCACGGACTACCAGTCGCGCCGCCGCACCCTTGGTTGATTCCAACCATTCCAGCGGTTAACTGGTCGGCGACTCGTGTTGCGCGCGCTTGCGATCCATAGACCGCTGCGCCAAGTCCATAGGGAGAGTCGTTCGCGAGTGCGACCGCCTCGGCATCGCTCGAGACGCGCATGATCGAGGCCACCGGGCCAAATGTCTCATCGCGCATGATCGACATCGCATGCGTCACTCCCGTCAGCACCGTCGGACGAATGAAGTTGCCTTCGCTTGGGTTCGCGCCATCGCACTCACCGACCACGCACTTGGCGCCATCGGCGATTGCCGAGCGAAGCTGATCCATGACGATCTTCTTCTGTCGAGCGCTTGCCATCGGACCGATCTGCGTCGTTTCGCAGGCGCCATCTCCTTGGGTGAGCGCACGCGCGCCATCGACCACCGCTTGTACGAATGCGTCAGCGACCTTATCGGCGACATAAATGCGCTCGGTGCTCACACAGACCTGTCCAGCATTGCGGAATGAGTTTCGCACCGCGAACTGAGCCGCGGCCTTGATGTCTGCATCCTCGAGGACGATCAGCGGATCCTTCCCACCTAGTTCGAGCAGCAAACGTTTGAGACCCGCCGATGCATCGCGCATGATCGCCGCCCCAGTGGCGCGACTGCCAGTGAAGACAACGAGGTCGACTGCGCTTCGCACGAGCGCGCTCCCTTGCACGCCATCGCCGTGAATGATCTGCAGAACTCCTGGCGGTAGCACTTCGATCATGCAGCGCGCCCACAGATCGCCGCTGAGGGGCGAGACTTCGCTCGGCTTGAACACGACCGTGTTGCCAGCAATCAACGCCGGAATCACAGACTGCGTCGGCATCAAGATCGGAAAGTTCCACGGAGTGATGACTGCCGCGACGCCGAGCGGGTCGAACAGCAGGCGGGTTGACGTCTTCTCATCCTCGAGCAGTTCAACGCGCAGCGCCGCGACGATTTCGTCGATCTCTTGCCCGAGTGAGTCATTGGCGTACCCGGCTTCGCCAATTGCTTCCTTCAGTGGCTTTCCCATCTCGGCACATGCGAGCGCGCCCATCTCACCAGCACGCGCCTTGAGTGTGGCGATCGCTCCCTTCACGCATGCGGCGCGCGCATCGAGCCCGAGCGCTGCCCATGCAGGTTGCGCCGCGCGTGCGCGCGCGACCACCGCGTCAATCTCGGCCACGGGGGTCACCGCGACCGTTCCGACAACCGATCCCGTGGCGGGATTACGAATCGTCAACGATGAAGGAGGCGATTGAGCGGCCATGTTCTGTGGTGTCATTGGTTGCCTCTCACGCGCGCTTCGGCAGTAGCCCGCCGAGAATTGCCCTGAAATTCTCACCAAACACGAAGTTGTGTTCTGGCAGATCGAGCCCCGCGCGATTCTGGTCGACGTGGCTAAAGATGATCTCGGTGCGGCCGATGTCGATCCACCCACCGCCGCGGTGATCAAACCGACTGATGACTCCCTTCGTGGATGCCCCCATGTCATCCATCCGTTCAATTGTCGCGTCGTAGCGAATCGATTGACCCGGGAAGACGTCACTCTCGAAGAGCGCCTCAGTCACCTTGGCAAGAACCACCTTCTCCTTGAACTGACGAACGCTGCCAACAAGAATGCCTGCAGTCTGTGCCATCCCCTCGAGCATGAGGCTCGCGGGCATCATCGGCTGCGCGGGTCCATCCGACCCCGCTTCGAAGTGTTGATGCAGGTGGTCTTCGGCGAGCGACACATTCTTGATCGCAACGAGCCGCGTGTGGGGCTCGTGCAACAGAATCGCGTCAATCCAAAGCCAGCGCATACGTCACGAGCTCGTCTTCACGCGGTGGCGCTTGCAGCCAGCTTGTTCTGCACAAAGTTCACGAGGCTCGTGACGGTGAAGACCTCAGAGACCTTTTCGAGCTTCGGATCGGCTGCAAATGCCGAGAAATCAACATGCGGCATCTTTTCTCGCAAGAGCGCCAACCCTGCGGCATTGACGACACCGTCATTGACGTACTTGGGATCGTTGATGTTGTCAGGAAAGAGTTCGCCCTGACCGATCTTGAATCCAAAGGCTTTCTCGATGCGAAAGACGATATCGAGGAAGTCGATCGATTCTGCGTGCAGGTCTGTCGTGAGACGCGCCGTGGGGGTGACCTCATCATCGTCAACGCCCAGCGCGTCAACGAGGACTCCTTGAACCTTCGTGAATATGTCGTCGTGACTCATAGACAATGTGAACCTCCTGTCACAGGTGAAGCATCCGTACCGGACGCATCGTAAATCGTCCGCTGACTGCAGTGTCGGGCGACGCCGCTGCAGCCGATCCTATCGCTGTCGCCCCTGCTTCGCGCGCGACCCGCAGGACCGTCGCATTGGCGCGAAAGACCACCGACCCGTCATCGGTCTCCTTATCGAGGGTCACCTCGCTTCGCAGCGACTCTCCTGGGCGAACAAACATGCCATACCGAAGGGCGCGAACCCCCCCGAGCACCATGCGCCGGGGAATCCCCCCCGGACGCGCCTGGTCACGCGCTTCGAGGACCAACCGAGCGGTCTGCACGAGCGCTTCGAGCATGAACACCCCTGGCAGCACATGGAACCCCGGAAAGTGATCCTGCAAATATTCTTCTGCCAGCGTCACATTCTTCACCGTGACAGCCCCTTCCGGGGTGCACTGGAGAACCTGGTCGACGAGTCGAAAGTGCATGTTTCGCAAGGGTAATTGATTCGCGGCACTCTGTCCTGCCGATGAGTGACCCTATGGCAAAGAAGTCGCCAACGGCTATCGCACGCCCGAGTACCAGTTCGGGCTTTCTCCCTCCCGCCACCATGACAAGCAAGCTGCTCTGGCTCGCGGGGGCAGCTCTGTGGGTCTATGTCGCGACGGCGCTCGCGAGCTTTTCAAGTACCGACTGGCCAAGTCATACCGTCGCGGTGCAAATCGACCCTCCTGCGAACCTCGCGGGGCGAGTCGGCGCTGTGCTCGCCTATGGGCTCTATGAAGGGCTCGGTTTTGGCGTCTGGGTGCCGGTGCTGTGTGGCGCCTACGCCCTTGGCATCATTGCCTCTGGTCGCGCGATCCCCCACCCAATTGTGCGCACCCTTGGAGCGCTCATTGCGATGTGCTCGCTCTCAACCCTGCATGCACTGTGGTTTCCCCAGATGGGATCGCTTGCCGGCGCTGAAGCTGGGCTTGTTCCTGGGTGGATGGCAGACCAAGTGTGGGGACGGTTCGGCCCCATTGGATCGAGCATCATCGTGCTGTGCGGATGCTTGATTGGATTCACAGTCGCTGTGGATGAAGTTGTGATGGCTCTCCCGGGTGCGCTCGTGAAGTCTGTGCGCGCACTCGATCCTGTATGGGACTTTGAGTATCGAGCCTTCGCGCGCCGCATCTTTGCGGGTCGTGAAGCGGCTCGACTGCAACCAGTGGTTGCAGGGGTTGGATTGTCAGATGGGGCGGATGTTGAGGACGAAAAGGAACCTGAGGAGAGTGCGCTCGAACGCCGTCGTCGTCTGGTGCGAGAATCGCGCCAGGCGGCGGCGGCGGCGAGTCGCGGAGTCGTGGCAGAAGCGAGCGCAGATGAAGAGGTCGGCGATGCCTACAGCTCGAGCGAGACTGAAGTGCCAGAAAACACCGAGGAAGTGGCTGAATCCGAGCCATCGAGCCCGACTCCGCTGACGGCAGAAGAACTGCGTCAGCGCATTGCGCGCATGCCAGTGCGCATGGCAGGAATCAACAAGGTCGTTGCGCGCGATGAGGACATTCCACGAGAAGTGGACTACACCGGGTATCGCTTTCCGACGCTCGACATGCTTGAGGATCCAGAAGAGAACTTCTCTCAGCGCATGGAGTCATTTGTGCGAGAGCAGGCTGGCGTACTCACAGAAGCGCTCCGCACCTATCAGCTCGATGGCGAAGTCGTCGGCATCGAGAGTGGTCCTGTGGTCACGCTCTACTCGGTCGAGCTTGCGCCGGGGACGCGTGTGGCTCGGCTCGAAACGATTGCCAAGGACATCGCACGCACGCTGGGCGCCCCGAACATCCGAATCATCGCAAACATGGCTGGCAAGACCGCGGTCGGCATCGAGGTTCCCAACCGCCAGAAGGAAAAAGTGCGGATGAAGGAACTCATGTCGAGCGGGCACGCCGAAGGGATGCGCCTGCCGATGTTCCTTGGAAAGGACAGCTCGGGAGAGCCGCTCGTGCTCGACCTCACCCGCATGCCGCATGTGCTGATTGCAGGCACCACCGGCTCGGGAAAATCCGTCTGCATGAACAGCATCATCATGAGCTGGATCTACACCAAGCGACCCGATGAGTTGAAGCTCGTGCTCGTCGATCCAAAGATGGTTGAAATGAGCCAATTCGCCTGCATTCCGCATCTGATGGCTCCCGTCGTCACGGACATGAATCAAGCGGCGGGAATCCTCGAATGGACCGTCGGCAAGATGGAAGAGCGATACGAACTGTTTCGCACGACCGAGGTGCGCGATATCGCCGCCTACAACGCACTTGGAGATGAAGAACTCTTCGCACGGCTCAAGCCCGAGGATGACGCAGCCCGCGCGAGGATCCCAAAGAAGTTGCCCTACATGGTCTTCGTGATCGACGAGCTCGCCGACCTCATGCTGACCAACAAGGAAGTTGAAACGCACATCGTGCGGATCGCCCAGAAGGCTCGGGCCGTCGGCATCCACTTGGTGCTCGCGACTCAGCGACCGCAGGCGAATGTCGTCACCGGGCTTATCAAGGCGAACATGCCCTGCCGCATCGGCTTCAAGGTGGCGAGCGGTATGGATAGTCGCATTGTGCTCGATCAGAAGGGTGCCGAATTGCTGCTCGGGCAGGGCGACATGATGGTGGTCACTCCCTCTGGCAGCGGTGAACTGCGCCGTTGCCAAGGCACTCTTGTGACCGACACCGAGACCCGCAAAGTGGTGACCTTTCTCAAGGATGTCGCCGCTCCGAGTTTCGAGCGAAGTCTGCTTGCTGTAAGGAGTTCCGTGCAGGGAAACGCGACCGAAGGAGCCGAAGTCGACCCCAACGAGCGAGACCCCATGTTCGACAAGGCGGTCGAGATTCTCATCGAGACTGGTCGAGGATCTGTCAGCCTCTTGCAGCGTCGACTCGCCATTGGCTATGGCCGCGCATCACGACTTGTTGACCAGATGTCCGTCGCTGGCATCCTCTCTGATCACAAGGGATCCGTCGCTCGCGAGGTGCTGATCACCGCCGAGGACTGGGCGCGAATGCAGGCGATGGAGGCAGGGAGTGATCAGCACGACGAGCCCTCTGCTGAACTCGACGAAGTGGCCGAGTGAGTCTCGGCGAGTCATGGGGCGCCCGATCCCCCTTTTCGCGTGAATTGATCTTGTTATTTCGCGCGGGAATCTGTGTAATGCTCGGCAGCTACACATTGGTGTCGGCGCGGCTTGGTGTGAGTGGCTCGAAACGGATTTCCCGCACTCACGGTTGGTGGAGAAATGCCAAGCGCGCCTTCCACAAGGAAGGTTGCCAACGATGCTCGCGAAACCCGCTCCGACTGCTGTCACGACCTACGAGTTGAAGCGTGTCGATGGAACGCTGCTGCGTGCACTCGCTCCAAAGCAGATTCGTGCCATGGCGATGGCGGGAGAGCTCTACACCGATGACATGATCTGTCGGACTGGTGAGAGCAACTGGAGGAGTGCCGCCACACTCGCTGAGTTGCCCGTACGAAAGCGAGAAGTTGTGAAGCCAGTCGCTGTGGTCGCGGCGGTCGATCCCCGAATTGCTGAGGCACAGGAACACGCGCGGCAGCTTCAAGACGCACTCAACGAACTCGAGCAGACCTGTGCCGCGCTTCGAGTTGGACAGCGCGAGTCACAGGAAGCGCTAAACGGTGCGCGCGCCGAGGTTGAGTCGGCGAACAGCCAGGCTGAAGCATCGCAAAGTGAACTCGAGCACCTGCGCTCGCTGTCTGAATCGACTCGCCGTGAACTCGCGCAGAGCCAACTCGAACGCGCTGCCCTCGATGGGACGGTTGCCACGCTCGAGTCGACGATTCACTCGCTGCAACAGAGCAATGAGTCGCTGCAGCAAGCATGCGCTGAACTTCGCCTGCAACCGCCGAGCGCCCAGGTCGTGCACGAGTTGGAGGCCGCGCAGCGGGAGCGTGCGGTGGCTGAGCAGCATGCGCGCGAGGCGATCGAAGATCGAGACGAACTCATCACATCGCTGAGTCATTCACAGGATGCGCTGCGCACCGCGGATGACCTGCGCCGAGCGCTCGAGAAGAGCATCGCCGCAACAAAGCAACAGGCGAGCGAGCAGGCTGGCGAAGCTGTTCAATTGCGCGCGGCCCTCGTCGAATCAAAGACAGCCATTGCGGCACTCACACTTCGCGCGGAGTCAGCCGAGTCTCTCGCTCAGGACGCACAGCGGGTGAAGGCAGAGGCGGCTGCGTGGGTTGCGCGCACGACAGAACAACGCGATGCCGCGCTCAAGAGTCGAGACTCAGCCCTCGGCGATCGGGACGCGGCGCTGAGTGAACGCGATTCGACGCGACTCGCCGTCGGAGCCACACAGACAGATCTCGTGCGTGTGCGCCGTGACTACGAGAGTGTGCAAGGCGAGTTTGCCTCAGCATGCACGGCTCTCTCTGAAATGACGTCACGTGCGGCTGCGCTCGAAAGCGCAATTGCTGAAGCGCGATCCCAACAGTGCGACCTCGTCGGCCAACGCGACGCACGCGATGAGCAGATTGAGGTGTTGCGCCAGAACGAATCGCGGCTTCGTGTCACGATCGACGAGGTCGCTCGACACCGAGACGACCTACAGGTTCAAGCGGCGTCAAGTGCCGCATGCGCTGCGGACTGGGCAACTGAGCGCGACCAAGCTCGCGCCGAAGTCGCATCGCTGCACCAAGACCTTGCTTCACTGCGTGAACAGAATGCGTCGACCATTCAGCGTCACGCAGCACTCGAGCGCGAACTCGCTGAAGAACGCTCACGCATCGTCGCACGCGATGAGCTGATCTTTCGAGAGTCGCTTCGATCTGAAGAACGTGAGACCGACAACCGAAAACTCACGGCTGCACTCGCTGGATTGCGCGCCGACTGTGACGCCCAGGTGCGCCGGGCTGATGACGCGCTCGCGCAGGTGTTGGTCGCGCAGCGAGACCTTGCGAGTGCTCAACACCTCGCGGCCGAGCAGGCTGCGCAGGTGACGGCGACACAGGACGAACTCGAGAACCTCACTCTCATGGAACACTCCGCTCGTGCCGCACTGACGGCAGCGAGTCGTGAGCGCGACGAGGTTGCTGCCGCGCTTGCCACTGCGCAGGCAGCGGTCTCTTCACGAGAACAACAGGTGTCTGCCGAGCGGCAATTGCGCGATCAGGCGGAGGCGAGTTCGCGCCAACTTCTCGCAAGCTACGAGAAGCTTGCCGATGACACGGGACGCCGCATCACCGATCTGGAAGTCAAACTCTCAGACTCGAATCGCGACATTCAAACTATTCGGGAGCGCGAAGAGCACGCGAGTGTGGCGCTCGCCGAAGCGCATGCGCACGCGCGCACGCTCGCGCAGAAACTCGCTGCGGTTGAAGAACAACGGACAGCCGTGACACGTGATCGCGACTCGCACGCCAAGCGCGCGGCCACTGAAGCCTCAGCACGCGCTGCCGCCGAGGACAAGATTTCAGTCGCCAACGAACGGGCTGCGAAGGCCGAACGCGATGCGCGCTTGACGAGCGAACGATCGCTTCAAGCAGCGCTGATTGCGCTGAGCGGATCAAAGCAACGCCTCGACAGCGATTATGCGCAGTCGCGCGCTGAACTTGAGGTACTTGAGCAACTCGTGGCAGAATCGTCTCGCCAACTCATTGCCGCGGGAGGGACTGTCCCAGGAGTGCCTCTCTTGCCGCGTGAAGCTGCAGCCAAAGCCGCAGCAGATGCAAAGGCCGCATCGGAGGCGGCCGTACTGCTTGCAGCACATGTTCAATCACAGACGCACGTCGCGTCGGCGGTTCGAACTGAGCCTCAACGTTCGGCGCCAGTGCCCGCGCCGCCACAACTGAGTTTTCGAATGGTCGAGAGTGACTCTGACGATCATGCGCATTCGCGCGCGCCAGTCTCGCGGACGCTCGGAACGACCGGGGCAAGTGCCCGCGCAGGTGGCCAGCGCGAACGGGTTTCTCAGCCCCGTGCACAGAGCACATCGTCGTCGAACGACGACGATTCCAGTTCTCCTAGCGCTCCAGCTCGGCCGCACCCGCCCCCGCCGACATCGCGCCCGGCGCCTCCACGCACACCTCCGCAGCCTGCGATCGATGATGGGTGGACCGACGATCAACTCGCGGTTCACTGCATTGAACCCGCTCCGCGAGCCGTGGGAGTGATCGCAGTGACTGCGCTCGTGGTTGCGTGCACTGCAGCACTCTCGGCTATCCCCCACTTCGCTGCCCTCGATCTGCGCAGTGCATTCGTACAGATCTCTGCGTGGGTCGTTGCTGCTCCTGCGGTCGTTGCGCTCGCGCATCTCATCACGAGTCGCTGCGAACCGATCCTCGCACGCCGAGTCTCGGCCTTGTCGAGCACCGTCGTTGCACTCGCTCCACTCTCGTCACTCGCATTTGCACACGCGCCATGGCTTGGTGCGCTGCTTACTCTCGGGTGCGCGGCGCTGCCCTGGCTGATGTGCTACGCGGCATGGCCCGACGCACGACTGCTCGTTGGACTTCATGGCGCCCGATCGGTGGCTCGTCACGCAGCGGCAACCGATCGCTTTGCAACGCGCGCGCGTTACGCCTCCGCTGCCAGTGTGGTGCTCGCAGCAGTCGCGCTGACTGCACTTGCGACACCGTGGGATGCGGCACACGGCGTCATGCTGTTGTCGCTTCCAGGCGCGCTCGTTGCGCTCGCCCTCGCTGCCACGATCGCCCTCACGCTGACTCCATCGATTCGCCACCGTGCTCCACTTGCCGCGTGGATCGCGCTGGCACTGATCGTCGCGCTCATCGCGGCGCCACTGTCTGTGCAGGGAGTGACGATGGGCGTTGCCGCGACTTCGCTCTCAGCGTGGTTCGCGCTCGCGGCAGCGTGGAGCGCAGTTGCTGCGAGTTCGCTCGCGACCGCATGCTCAAGCGAGCAGATCGCGCGAAGTGCAGTGCGATCACTCGAGGATGACACCCCTGCCCTTGTCGCCCACGAACGCATCCACGCCTCGTGGGTCATGGCGCTCACGGCGCTCATTCCGGTTCTGCCAGCGCTTGTTGCCTTCCACCTCGTGCGGGGGCGATCACGCCGCGCCGAGAGTCAACTGCGTTCGCTCGCGAACTTCGAATTGTGGTTTGCCGCAATCAGCACGATCGCGCTGCTTGCAACGATCATCTTCTATGGACACATCGGCAGCTCATTGCTTGTCGGGCTCTTTCTCGCGCATGCCGCACTGTGCGGAGGCTGCTCTATCACGATGAGCACAGATCGATTTGTGCGGTTTCCTTCTCCGATGCCGCTCGTCGCGCGTCCAGATGGCGGGCTCGACCTTCCCATCCCACTCGTGACGGTGCAGCGCACCGTCGACCACTCGCCGCACCGACCGATCGTGCATCCTTGCGGAACGACCGCATGGGGATGCGCGACCGTGCTTCTTGGAACCCTTGCGCTCGCGGCAGCGACGCGCGATCTTGCTCTGACACTTGCACTTGGACCGATCGTTGGACTCGCGCTGTGGCTTCCCTCGCTGATCGCATCGCGCTGTCGACACCAAGACACCCTTCTGCTCTGCACGATCGCGACTGCGTTCCCCGTGCTGCTCGTCCTTGCGTCGTTCTTTCTTGAAACTGCGACGAATCCAGCCGGGATCCCGACGCTCGTGGCGCTCGCCGGCGCCGGAGCTGGAATCTGGGCACTTCTCGTTGGCTGGGCCTTCAAGGGGATGTCACAGCTCGCTGGCCTTGTTCGCGCGGGCGCGCAGCAGCGTCTCGATGCATCAGGAGAACTCATTGCACCCGTTGACCACCCGAGTTCGCGAGCGCGGCGTGATCGCATCATGCGTCACGTTGTCATCGGAACTTGTGGAGCTGCCGCGGTCTCGGCGCTCATTATGGTGCTGGCCCCGACGACAAGGGATGAGTCGTCACCAGTCCTTGTGTGCGGGATCATCTCGCTTGCCCTATCGGGAACCCTTTGGTTTATCGCGAGCATTGGAGATCGTGAACGCCTCGTTCGCTCTGCTGCTCTGTTCGCATCGCTGCTCGCTGTGAGTTCGCTGTTCGGCGCGCTCCCCTTCTTTTTTCGCACAGCGGAGGTGGGCGCTCTCGACGCGCTGCGAGACCTTGCGTTCGCCTTCACCACCGCGCTGTGCGCACTGCTCGCTGCAGGAGTCCTCAACACGCTTCGAGAACCACACGCACAGCGCGCCGAGCGGTCACTCTTGTCCCCGTCGCGGCTGCGCGCGCCAACTCCAGTGGCTCGATCACGCACTACGCGAAAGGTCCCAACATGAACCCACACACTGACATGACTGTTTCCGCAGAAATCATCGAGCGCGGACTCGCCGCCGCAATCGAGCAAGCCGAAAAGGGATGGCGCGAAGGTGGAATTCCCATCGGCTCATCTCTGCTGAACGAAGCTGGAGAGATCGTTGCGCGAGGACATAATCAGCGCGTCCAATCGGGCGATCCGACTGCGCACGCTGAAGTCGATTGTGTGCGCAAGGCCGGCCGGCGGCGAGACTGGAACCGACTCACGCTCGTCTCAACACTTTCGCCGTGCCCGATGTGCTCGGGGACGGCAATCCTCTTCAAGATTCCGCGTGTGATCATCGGCGAAAACAAGACCTTCCTCGGCGCAGAAGATTGGATGCGTGCGAGTGGAATCACCCTGCGTGTGCTTGACGACCCGCGGTGCATCGCGCTGATGGAACGCATGAAGCGCGAGAAACCAGATCTTTGGGCTGAGGACATCGGCGAGTAACTCGAGACCTACGGCAGGCGCCGTCGATTGAGGCGCTACCGACTCGTCAGTGTCGCCCGGAGCCCTTCGACGAAGTGTATCACGGGCTCGAATCCGATGAGCGCCTTCGCGGCATCGACTGCGGCGCGGCTGTCTCGCACATCGCCCGTGCGTGCCGGCGCGAACGTCGGCGAAATCTTGGTTGCGAGAATCGCGTTCATGTGATCGAGCAACTCGAGCAGCGTGAATTGCTCGGCGCATCCGATGTTGACCATTTCGCCTTGCAACGACCGCTTACACGAGCCCGCCAGCAGATTGGCGTGCACCGCGTTGTCGACATGGGTGAAATCGCGCGTCTGCAACCCATCGCCGAAGATGGTTGGGGCGGTCCCCTGCGCGAGTGCGGTGGCGAACTTGGGAATGACCGCGGCATACTGCGAATCAGGGCGTTGGCGCGGTCCAAAGATGTTGAAGTACCGCAAGCTCACCGTCGAGAGGCCGTAGCAGATCGCCCACGCGCGGCACAGATGCTCTCCCGCGAGCTTTGTGACCGCATAGGGAGATCGTGGGTCGGGAATCATCGTCTCAACCTTTGGAAGTGTCGGCGTGTCTCCGTAGGCCGAACTCGATGCTGAATAGACGACGCGTCCGACTCCCGCACTGCGAGCGGCATTGAGCACGAGCATCGTGCCCGTGGCATTCGTGAGTTGAAAGCGCTCAGGAGTCACGAGCGATGCGGGGACCGATCCGAGTGCCGCGAGATGAAAGACGATTCGCGCTTCGCTGGTCGCCTCACTGATCGCCGCTGTGTCGAGAATGCTTCCCTCGATCAACCGCACTCGGTCGGATCGTTGCACGAGGTTTTCGGCGCGACCATTCGAAAGGTCGTCGATCACCGTGACACGCGCGCCAAGCTGATCGAGCGCCGCCACGAGGTGCGAGCCGATAAACCCGGCGCCCCCAGTCACACAGACTGGCACACTGAGATACGACGCGCGATGCTGGTCGAGCCAGCTCGCTGTCACGCGGGCTTCCAGGACTGCTTGAAGGTGCGAAGCGCCGCAAGGAACTTCTCTTCAAGGCCCTTGAATGACTTGGCCTTCACCAACTCATCGCGCAGCGACTTCTGCGCCCCCTGGAAGTAGTTCAGCATGTCTGACTCAAACGCGCTGACCTTGTCGAGGGCGACATCGTCGAGGATTCCCTTCGAACCAGCGAACATCGAGATGCACTGGTCGATCGTGTCGAATGGGGTGTACTGCCCTTGTTTGAGAATCTGGACCATGCGCGCCCCGCGGTCGAGCTGACGCTTGCTCGCAGCGTCGAGTTCGGTTCCAAGTTGCGCGAATGCTTCGAGCTCGCGATAGGCCGCAAGGTCGAGCCGAAGTGATCCTGCGACCTCCTTCATTGCCTTGATCTGCGCCGAACCACCGACGCGGCTCACCGAGATTCCCACGTTGATCGCGGGACGAACACCTGCCGAGAACAACTCAGGCTGCAGGTAAATCTGCCCGTCGGTGATCGAGATCACGTTTGTGGGGATGTACGCCGAGACGTCGCCTTCTTGCGTCTCGATGATCGGAAGCGCGGTCAGCGATCCACCGCCATTTTCCTTCGAGAGCTTTGTGGATCGCTCGAGCAAGCGCGAATGCAGATAGAAAACGTCGCCTGGGTACGCCTCGCGCCCTGGCGGACGGCGAAGCAGCAGCGAGAGTTCGCGGTAGGCGACCGCCTGCTTCGACAAGTCGTCGTAGACGCAGAGCACGTGCTTTGGCCCTGTATAAGAGGAATCCTTCCCCTTCCACATGAAGTACTCACCCATCGCGCAACCCGAATACGGAGCGATGTACTGCATCGGTGCAGACGACGATGCGCCTGCGTTGACGATGATCGTGTACTCCATCGCGCCGTGCTTCTTGAGCGTCTCGACGACGCCAGCGACCGTCGAATCTTTCTGACCGACGGCAACATAGATACACACGACCGCATCGGGAGTTCCCCAGTATTGCCGCTGATTGATAATGCAATCGAGGCAGACTGCAGTCTTGCCTGTCTTGCGATCACCGATGACGAGTTCGCGCTGTCCGCGACCCACTGGAATCATGGCGTCGACCGCCTTGATACCGAACTGCATTGGCTCCTTCACGGGCTGACGCTTCGAGATTCCAGGAGCAACGATGTCGACCTTGCCCGTCTCGGTCGCACCAAGTGGTGCGCCGCCATCAAGCGGAGCGCCCAGCGGATCGACCACACGTCCGAGCAACTGCGGTCCCACGGGTACTTCTAGCAATCGACCCGTCGAACGAACCGTGTCCCCTTCACGCACGCGCGTTGCATCGCCGAACAGTGCAACGCCGACCGTGTCAGACTCAAGATTCATCACCTGACCGATGATCGTGCCACCTTCAGACTCGCACTCGACGAGTTCACCCGCCATGGCCTTCCCGAGGCCATAGACGCGCGCGATGCCATCGCCCACTTCAACGACCTGTCCAACATCACTGATCTCAAGCGTGGTGCCGAACTGTTCGATTTCTTGGCGAATGACGGATGCGATTTCGTCGGTCTTGATCTTCATGGACGGTTCCTCTCAAAAAACGGGATGCACTCGATAGGTCTCTAGGCAATGAATCGGCTTGCGTCGCGACGAACGGTCGCACCACCCGACTCAATCATGGTGTGTTGCAGGCGGCGCAGACGAGTCGCGATCGATCCGTCGACGAGTTGGTCCGCGATGCGAAGCTTGATGCCGCCGATCATCGTTGGATCGCGGTAGTAGTGAAAGACTGCCTCTTTGCCAATCGCCGCGCGCAACTTCTCGCGCATCAGCGTCTCGGTGGCCGACCCCATCGAACTCCCATCGACGGTGTAGACATCGACTTCGGTTCGACCAAACAGATCTTGCAAAAGCGTGTCGTATGCACTGCCGATTGCGAGCAGTTCACCGAGCCGACCCTTGCGATTGAGTGTGACGACGAACCGAAAGAGCAGGTCGCTCACGCGGCCCTTGAGTACCCGCTCGATCGTTGCGGTGCGCCGCGCGCGCGTGACTGCAGGCGACCCGAGAAAGAGCACAAACTTCTTGTCCGCGGCTGCAACCTCACAGAGCGCCGTCAACTCAGCGCCGACTTCTTTCGCCATCTCGTTGCCATCCGCCTGCGCCTTCGTCCCATGCGCGCGAGCGAGCTCGAGGAGTGCTGTTGCGTACACCTTCGCGATTTCGTTGTGCTGGCTCATGGCAGTTGAATCGCTCGAGGACTCATGTGCGCGAGGCGTTCATCGATGCAAGCGACTGCTCGACGAGTCGCTTCTGATCCGTGGGCGAAATCTCGCGCTCGAGGATGCGTCCAGCGATCGCGATCGCGAGGGATGACGCGTGTGCTTCAAGTTCTGCGACGGCGGTTCGACGGGCGTTCTCGATTTCATCGCTCGCTCGACGCGCGCGCTCAGCAAGCTCGCTTTCATTCTTCGCGCGCAGCTCATCTCCGACGCGCACTGCTGAGGCCCGCGCCTCACGCAACATCCGATCAGACTCTTCGAGGGCCGCTGCGAGTTTGAGTTCAAACTCCTTCTGCTTCGCCATCGCCGCCTCGCGTGCCGCCTCTGCCGACTCGATCTCGTGCAGAATCTTGGCGTCACGCTCGTTGAGACCTTTGAGAATCTTGGGCCAGACACCCACGCCGAGTACGACGAACACCACGACAAACACCACCATCGTCGTGATGAACGTGAACGGGTCAAACGCGAGTGGATCCGCAGAGGCGATCAACATGAGTCACTCTCCATGAACGGCATGAACGGCAAGAACGGCAAGAACGGCATGAACACCAACGAACCGACGATCGCGGCAAACGCGATGCGTTCGACTCACTTGAAGTTCGAGAATCCGGCAACGACGGCGAAGAGCGCAACACCTTCAATGAGCGCCGCAGTGAGAATCATGTTGATGAAGATGCGGTTTGCCATTTCTGGCTGTCGTGCGATCGACTCAACTGCGCTTCCACCGATTCGGCCGATACCGATGCCTGCGCCAACGGTTGCAAGTCCGCATGCCAAGCCTGCGCCGAGGCCCTTGCCCCAGTTGATTGCCTCGACCGCCGCATGAGCATCCTGCGCTGATGCGAGGTTCGTCAAGACAAGTCCAGCAACCAATCCGAGAGTGAGATGAGCGAGCTTCATGTGTATCGAGTCTCCGTGAGTCAGGCGTGAATCCTGAGTGCGAACATCGCCTTCAGGGGGGAAGCAATATAGCGAGTTTATGAATGTGCGGCAGCCGCGTGATGTCCGTGCGAATCACCGTGGCCCGAAGCGGCATCGTCGTGCGCTTCGTGACCCTCAGCGTGTTCCTCATGCGCCATCAAACTGATGAAAACCGCAGTCAGGAACATGAAAATAAAGGCCTGCAAGAGTGCCACGAACACCTCGAGAAAAGTAATCAGGATTGCGCCAATGCCACTGACAAGGGTGATGCCGCTCACTGAGAGCGTTCCCAACCCGGCCTTTGCTGCCATTGCGCCGAATCCCAGCAGCGTGAGCAGCAGAGTGTGGCCAGCGACCATATTGGCGAAGAGTCGGATCGCAAGCGCAGCTGGCTTGACGAAGATTCCACCGAGTTCGACGACGAAAATGATGGGGATCACCAGCCAAAGAAAGATCGATCCGCGCACGAGTTCGCGTCCGCCGCAGAGATGCTCAAGCCATCCGCCGATCCCAAGTTCGCGGAACCCTTGAACCTGCACGACCAGAAACGAGATCATCGCAAGTGCGCCGGTGACCGAGATGCTCGCCGTCGCTGCGCCGCCAAAGAGCGCCGCCGTGTTGCTCTCGGTGACTCCCGCGAATGGCGCTCCCGTCACTTGATACACGGCATAGTGCACATCAACGAATGGAATCAGGCCGACAATGTTCAGGAGCAGAATGAAGAAAAACAGCGACAAGAGATAGGACAAGTAGCGCGCAGTCAGCCGCGCACCCATCACCGGAATGAGCATCTCGTCGCGCAGATAGACGACCATGACTTCAATGATTCCCGAGAAACTCGAACTCGGCAGATAGCGGCGGTTTCCCATCGACGCGGGACCAGTCTTCGATCCACTCGCGGCGCGCATCAAGAGAAGCACGAGGACGAGCGCAGTTCCGATGACGGTCACCATGCTCAACATGATGTTGATATCGCCGAATTTTAGGCCTGCAATCGGCTTGTCGACGATGTGTGAGACTGGATCAGAACTGTTGGCTAGAAAAAGGGACATTCGCCGCGCACCTCGTGTCGGAGACTCTCGGGACTCTCGCCGCCGACACCGGCGAGAACCTAGTTTTCAGCAACTCCACCGCTCGATCGCTTCTGACCTGTGGCGATCATGCCTACTTCGCACATCACCGTCGCGAAGTAACACGCGCCCACCGCAGCAACAAATTGCTCACGCGGGCCACATGGGGCGAAGGAGTATATCGCGAGGCTCGCAAGTGGGGTCAGCAGCAGACGAATGACCGTTCCAGCGAGCCAGACCGTGATCCAATCGACCGCGGGGCGCACCTTCCATGGAGCGACGATGAACCATCCCAACAGGGCGACTGGTAGCACGGCGGCGAACGCGCGAAGTGCCACTGGCCATCCACCCCAGCCGAATGCAGGGGCATAGGCCCCCCACGCTGCCGCAGAGACGATCGACCCAGCTGCGATCGCGCATGCGACGGCGATCCAGCGAATTCGCATCGGTGGACCGAGTTGGAGTTTCGACTCTCGGGATGAATTGTTGGCAGGTTCAGCGGTCATGCGAATTCGCCTCTCGCTCGCCATTCCGTGGGTTCATCAAGGGTTTCGGAGGAACTTTTCCCGATCGGCGCTCGATTGCATCGAGGGCCGAGTTCAGTTTGAGCGCACCTCGAATGAGTGAGTAGGTCGCGACGATGAAGCCGACGCCCAGACCGATCATCGTGCCGAGCGTGTCATCGCCGAGCCATCGCCCAATGACCCATCCCAGAAAGGCCCCGGCGAGCATTTCGGTAACAAACTGCCAGCCAAGCCCCATCATCTTGTAGCCGATGCGTACCTGCTCTTGGTCGCTCGATGCCTTGGATGGTTTCGACTTTCGGATCACCCCTCGATCGTAGTGCTCCTCTCTGCGAGCGGTCGGATGGCACGGCTGGGCTGCCGAACTCGCAGGTCCCGCTCGAGCGCAGGGAGTCACTATCCTTCGTCACGTATGCCGATTCGAGACGACGAGATCATCGATGTCACCCCGACGAAGTTGAACCTTTCTGAGAACCTCTTCGTTCCGAACATCATCCGAGGACTCGGGACGACCCTGCGCCACTTTTTCGAGAACGTTGGGCGGGATGGCACCAACAAGAAAAACCTTTGGGTCGTGCAGTACCCAGAGCAGAAGCGCGATGATCGCCCAGTCGAACAGGGTGGACAGTTTCGACCGACCTTTCGCGGAGTCCACCGGCTGAACAAAGACGAGGATGGTCGTGTGCGCTGCGTCGCGTGCTTCATGTGTGCGACGGCCTGCCCAGCGAATTGCATTCACATTGTGGCGGCTGAGAGTCCGTGGCCCGACCGCGAGAAGTACCCAAAGCAGTTTGACATCGACGAACTCAGATGCATTTACTGCGGAATGTGCGAAGAAGCCTGCCCAGTCGATGCGATCGAACTGACCCCACACTACGAGCTCACGGGATTGACTCGCGCCGAACTCATCTTTGACAAGGCGAAACTGCTCGAAGTCTTCGACCAGACGATTGCTGAAAAGCCGATGTGACGGGTGGTCTGCTGTTGCGTCCCGGGCTACTTGCCAAACAGCCCTTTGATCTTGTCGATGGTCCCGCCAATGTCCTTGATCCCCTTCTCGATGTGCTTGGCGTCGAGTGATGACGCGTCAAAGGCGAGGCTCACCTTGCTCGTCAGTGGTTTCTGCACGCCATTCACTGCGCCCAGTGGACCGCTGAGCGTGATATCCGCCTGCACAAGTTCTCCCGGGTCGATTGGCAACTCAGCGATCGCATCGCTCAACTGCGTCATCGTGGCTGAGAAAGAACCAGACGCTCCTCCAACGGTGCGTGCAAGCGATGCGAGCGGGTAGCGACAACGAATCGCGTTGGCGAACGGAGGCGTGGTCGCGAGATTGATGTCGCCCGACAGTTTGAGGGTCTGCTGCCACTGCGTTCCGAGTTTTCCAGCCTGAATCACGAAGTCGTCGTAGGTCAGTCGCCCTGACCGAACCCGAAGCACAAGCGGATGAATGTGCGCAGGAATTGTCTGCGACTTGGCCTGCTGCGCAAGCACGAGCACTCCAAGAATCTGATTGCTGCGCACGATCTCGACCTCACCCACTTCGACTCGAGCGTCAAGGTCGAGTCCCGCGAGCGCCCCATCGAGCGGATAGCTCGCCTGTGAAAGTGTGAGCACGATCGGTGGAGCTGATCGGATATCCGCGAGCACTGGATTCACTGGCTCCAAGAGTCGCTTCTGCAAGACGGGATTGACCGTGAACGTGCAGCGAACCGGATTCGCTGGATCAACCAGCGCCTTCTGCCCAAAGAGCGTGACGCGCGGCGCCGCGATTTCAAGAAACTGCGTCTTGATCGTTCCGACACAATTCGTCTGAGTGACACCTGTAGCGGACGCGGCGACTGTCGCGTCGAGTGTCGCGTCGATGGTTGACCCGAGAGCTTCAACAAGTTGCCCGCCCTGGCCAGCGAGCGCGTCGACAAGTGCCGTCGACAACGCGCGTACTTGCGCATTGGCGACCCACTGCGCGGCCGAAGGGGCGAAGATGCCTGCAGCGGTTGTGAGCTGCTTCGCCGCAGCCGTGAGTTCGAAAGTTCCACCCTTGGGGCCGCCTCCTGTGAGCGAGATGTCAATCGACTCTCCGACGCGCGGCGAGGTTGCGGTCAGTCGTGTCGTTCCCAATGAGAGCGCCGGCTTCCCCGCTGGCTCGATCTCGATCGGATCGAGTGTCACCGTTGCATCGAGCGCCGCCTGCGTGAAACCACTCGGTGGAAGCACAAGTGACTTGATCGCGACCGACGCACCGACCGCGCCGATGCGCGCGAGCGCCGAGGTTGCGTCCTTCGATCCCTTCATCCAATCAATCAGTGCCAGCGTGAGTGCGCCTGGAGCCTGCACTTTCACTTGGCTCTCGTGGAGTGTCAGTGGTCGGTCGGCCGATCCCATCAACAACGACAGGTCTCCTTGCGCGTCGAGTGCGAGTGAGAGCGGACCTGCCGGAGATGATCCCACAGCGAACGCGCCATCGAACGTCGCGACCGCGCGCTCAGCGAGGCGAGGACTGCGCACACTGACCGACACTTTCTCGAATGAGAGTGGATCGCGACCCGGCAGAGTGAGAGTTCCGGGCTCAATGACTGCGCTCATCACGACCGATGCGTCGGCCGCCTTCCCAGTCCAGCGAAGGCTCTCGACATCAATCGTCGCAATCAGTGACGCCCCCTGTGCGCCCCCAACAACTGCCGCGGGAAGGTCAACGGTCGCGCTCGACTTCCCCAAGTCAATCGCCCCCTCTGCGAGCGTTCCGCTCGTTGTGAGCGTGATGCGAGGCAGCGACACCTTCGCTGAAAATGAGTCCGTTGTTGCAGTCCCCACTCCTGTACTCGCGCGACTGAAGGCCGCTGCGATGCGACCAGGCCCTACGAGCATTCCCTCGGCATCATGTGCATCCACCATCTGGACGAGTGTTGGCCCTTCCGCAACCGTGAGGTCGATCGTCGATTCCCAGGCCGAGACCGCGAAACTGTTCATTGCGAATGACGCAACAACCGACCCTGCCGCACTGTCTTGATCGAACAAGGCGGCCTTGAGCGTTGAGCGCACTCCGTTGAATGTCGTTCGTGAAGGTGCCATGCACAGCGCAGTCAACGAGCAATCGCGCAGGCGCGCGCCGCGCGTCAGCCCAGGTGCGCGTGCAATCTCGACGAGCGGACTCGTGATCGTGAGCGTGAGTTGCTCTGGCACGACGCGCCCCGCAGACACCTCTTCACGAGAGAGCGTGACGGCATCCGTGCGCACTGTGATCGGCGCTGCACCACCGAGCGCAACAGAATCGGGAGCCCACCGAGCGACCAGTTCTGGCGTCGCAGTCACAGACAGCGTGACTGGTTCGATATGGATGGTCTTTTCGTCCCACGAGAGATCGATCGCCACCCCGTTTGCACCCAGTTGTGCGGCGACGCGCGCGCTTCCATTCGACAGCGATGCGCGCGTCTCGACACGGCCTGCGAGCGTCGTGACGCCGCACTGGGCAAGGGTCTGGCGCGTCTGATCGGGCAACCACTTCGCGATTGCGAGCGTGGTTGAGTCAACGTTGATTGAGCCCGTCGCGGTCGCCGCATCAAGGGTCAGACCGGTCGGCCCCACAAGCCCCGCGATGACTTCATCAATTGACATTGGGACTCCACCAACCGATGTCGTCGCCGCAAGCGAGAGCGAACTCGAGAAGTCGCTCGAACTAATCTTTACTGTGGTTGCGCCGATCGCAATCGGCGGCGATGGCTCCGCCCCATTCGATCGCTCGAGAACCAAGTCGATTGGCGACAGGTCGAGCGCGAGGTCACCTCGCACTTGCTTCCATCCGGCGACATCGCTCGGTGTCATCAATGGGAAGGTGAGGTCGCGGCCAGTCAGAGTCACGGTCGCGGCGGAGTTCGCGCGCGCACTCGAGGGCATCAGCAGCGGATCGACCCTCGCGTGAACACTCAGCGCGGCAAGTGTGAGCAGGCGTCCCGTTTCATCAAGCGCTCCCTGCGCCTGCATCTGCACTCCCTGCGAGATGAGGTTGATCGATCCCGAGCGCCCGTCGAGCGAGATCGTTGCGCTGACATTCGGTCCGAGATCGCGAGAGGCGTCGAAGGGAGCAGGCAACCACGGTGCGAGTGCCGTCGCTGCGAGCGCGTCGACTGAGATTGTTCCCCGATACGAACTCGCTCTTGGTTCGAGCGGGCTCATCGCGTGGACATCGAGTGCGACCCGTGCGATCTCGCCTGTAGGAATCTGAATCTGCATCGTTCCAAGAGCCGAGAGTTCGCGTTCGAGCGCGGGCGACGCAATCGTGAGTGAAAGAGATGGAATGTCGATCGCACCCGAGCCCATCGGCACAGCCAGCTCACTCGCCTGAACCTGAATGTCGGCTGATGTTGCCTTGAAGTCAATCGATCCATCGGTCGCGAAGAGTCCGCCGATGACTCCCCGAATCGATAACGATCCGACCTTGTCTCCAAGACGCGTCGAGGCCGAGAGCTCTGCGCGCACTCCGCTCGCTTCAACGGAACATCTGCCCTTCAGAGCCTCGAGCGCGTCGACCCGCCCTGTCGCAACATTCGTCGCGGTAATGGTCACTCCTGCGAAGTCGACCACGAGTCCTCGAAGCGTGACTGCGAGCGACTCTCGCTGCATGGCACTCGAAGTGGCGCTCACACTGGTTGCGCGCTCGCTCCGATCGCGAGTCGGTGCGGTGGGGCGTGGTACGAACAACTCGACAATCGAAAGCGACCCGTCTGCCCGCACGGTCGTCGACAGTGCGCCGCCTAGCGTGATATGCGCACCATGATCGCCACTGGCGAGCGGGAGAAGTGCGTCATCCGCTCTGATGTCAAGAGTGACCTGGGCGCCATCCGGTCCAGAGATTGAGAGCCCTTGAACCACTTGAGGACCCGACCACGAGAGTGAGAGTTCTGCGATCGAAACCTCTCCTTGAACGGAACCCGCAAGAAGGTGCTCGACGAGGCCGCGGCCAAGCGATGTCGACAGCAGCGCAGGTAGCAGCGCAGTGAAGAGCACACAAACGACGACGATCGCGATCGATCCGAGCGCGATCAGTCGACGCCATGTGCGTCGAACCGAAGGATGGCGCGAAGCCGAGGCTGACTGCGGGATTGGAACACTCATTCAGTCAACCAGAGCAAGCGGTTTCACGGCAACATTCATCAACATGCGATCAAGCGCGAGCCGCGCGGCCCCGCGCGCTGCATCATGCACGCGAATCTCGTTCACAACCCTTCCCGCGGCGAGCTGGTCGAGCACCCACGCGAGATGCGGTTGGTCGATGCGGTACATCGTTGTGCAGAGGCACTGACAGCCCGAAAGCATGTCGACGGTCACCCCCCGCTCGGCCGCGGCGCGCGCGAGTCGCGTCACAAGGTGCACCTCGGTACCAACCGCGAACGATGAGCCAATTGCGGCTTGTGCGATCGTCTGAATGATGAACTCAGTCGAGCCAACAAGATCTGCTGCGTCGACGACATCCTGCGAACACTCGGGATGGACCAGCACCTGCGTGCCATCCTTTCGATCGCGCACTGCATCAACATGTTCTGCGCGAAAGAGCTTGTGCACGCTGCAGTGGCCAGCCCACAAGATCACATCAACCGCTCGGATTGCCTCGGGAGAGAGGCCTCCGTGCTCTTTTCTTGGATCCCACACAGCCGTCTGCGCACTCTTGGCCTTGGACTCTCGAGCGTCGAGTTCGGTCACCATCCCACGCGCGTGCGCCGTGTTCCGCCCAAGGTGTTGATCTGGAAGAAAGAAGAGTTTGATCTTCTCATTGCAACGCTTCGGTGTGTCGCCTCCTGCGAGCGCCCAGTCGAACACCTGCTTCGCATTCGAACTTGTGCAACACGCACCCCCATGCTGCCCAACGAAGGCTTTGATGGCGGCGCTCGAATTGACGTAGGTGACGGGGATGACACGCGTCGATTCGCCAGCCACAGCATTCGAAATGCAGGACCACGCATCGACCGCATCGTCGTATGCAGCCATGTCGGCCATCGAACATCCCGCCCCTAAGTCGGGCAGAATCACCCGCACTCCTGGCTCGGTGAGCAGGTCAGCCGTTTCAGCCATGAAGTGCACCCCACAAAACACAATGAACTCAGTGCCTCGTTGCGGGCTCTTCGCCTGCGCAATCTGACTGAGTTTCAAACTATCGCCAACGAAATCGGCATGCTGGATGACATCGTCCTGTTGATAATGATGTCCCAGAATCATCAGTCGCGATCCAAACTCAGTGCGTCGGCTCGAAATCATCGAAGCGAGCGTGAGTGGGGTTGCATCGCGGTACTTGCGCGGAATCTCAGGTTGCCAGAGCATCGCCCGCGATCGTAACGCTGCCGAATCGCACCGCCCAGCGTCGGCTTCGATGAGAATTGTTCAAAATTCTTGCAATTCCATTTTCAATTGTGGATCGCGCATGCGATGATCTCGTATTCAGAGGTTCGACGATGCAGACCCGAGGCACCCCAATCATTTCCGAGTTTGTGCTCATTCCCGCCGCGCTCGCCGCGACGCTCGCATTTGCCCAATCGCACGCAGGTGCGATTCCTCCAGTGCAGAAGGCGAAGCTCACCGCTTCAGATGGTGCGGCGGTCGATCAGTTCGGGTATTCGAGCGCGGTCTCAAACTTGCTTGGAATCGCTGGGGCATCACCTGACATCGCGATTGTCGGAATCGTGAACGATGACATCGGTGCTGCCGTCAGTCGTGGATCGGCCAACATCTACAAGCTGAATGCTTCGGGAGCTTGGGTCTTTGAGGCCAAGCTTCAAGCCTCTGATGGACTCGCCAATGACTTTTTCGGAGCATCGGTCGCGATTTTCGGAGACACGGCGATGGTGGGCGCACCCAACGACGATGGCACATTCGTCAATCAGGGCTCCGCCTACATTTTCAAGCGAAGCAGCGCGGGTGTCTGGACTCAGTCAGCCAAAGTCATTGCGAGTACTCCGGCAACGAGCGCCCTGCTTGGATTCTCGGTTGCGCTCACGAGCACCTCGGTCGCGACAGCGACTTCCGCAGACCTCGCGATCGCGGGAGCGGTTCAAGACACGATCAACACGCTCGCAGCACAGGGTTCGGCGTATGTCTACAAGCGCGCGACCGCTGGCACGTGGTCACAAGAAGCAAAGCTCGTCGTGACTGGTACCGATGCGCAGGCGAACGAATACTTCGGGCAATCGGTGTCGATGTACGGCGATCGCGCACTTGTGGGAACCCCAGGCGATGACATTGGCGCTGTTGTCGACCGTGGATCGGGCTATGTCTTCAAGCGATCGACCGCGGGCGTCTGGACGCAGGAGGCGAAGGTCGTTGCCAGCGATGGCGCTGCAGCCGACTATTTCGGATTCTCGTGTTGCCTCTTCAACAACCACCTGATCATGGGAGCCCCCAACGACGACTTCTCGACCGTCGCCGACCGTGGAAGCGCCTACATCTTCCAACTCTCTGGGACCTCTACCTGGACCCAAGAAGCGAAGATCGTTGCGAGTGACGGAATCGCGAGTGATTTTTTCGGCAGTTCAGTTGCTCTCCAAGGAAATCTGGCTCTCGCGACAGCTCCAAACGACGATGGCCCCGCGCAAGGAGGAGGCACCTCCTTCACGAATCTCGGCAGTGCGTATCTCTTTGTGCAGAGTGGCACCGCCACGTGGACCCAGGAGCCACGATTCACCTGTGCGGACGGTCAGGCTGAGAAGTACTTCGGCGACTCCGTTGGCATCTTCGGGGATTCTGCGATCGTGGGAGCAGACGGCGATGACATCAGCGGAATGCAAGACCGCGGCAGCGCGTACATCTTTCTACTTACTCCTGCCGACTGCAACAACAACGGGATCCCAGACAGTGACGACATCTCGTCTGGAATCTCGCCTGATTGCAACCTCAACGCAATTCCAGACTCGTGCGACCTCGCTGCAGGCGGATTCGATACCGACAGCGATGGGCGCATCGACTCGTGCGAGCGCGACTATGGAGACTTCGATCTCAGTGGTGTGATAGACGGGCTCGACCTCGCGTACATCCTCTCGGGTTGGGGTCAAACAAATCCACCAATCGGAGATGTCGACCATAACGGACTCATCGATGGCGCAGACCTGACCGCCGTGCTCTCACGGTGGGGCAACGTTCCCTAAGCGAGCCGGGGCTCACTCGATCTCTATGATTCCGATCCGATGGAATCGCCAGGACGCTCTCTCTGTGTGCACGCACCTGCGAAACTGAATCTCGCCCTCTCTGTCGGGGCTCCCTGCGAAACCTCCGGGGCACACCGCTCGTCGATGCATCCCCTCTCGAGTTGGATGGTGACGGTCGATCTGGTGGACGACCTCCACCTTGAACGGCTCGCTCCCACGAGCGCATCGCTTTTTGCCACGATCTGGCACGCGCAAGCACTTCGTCCCTCTGACATCGACTGGGATCTCTCAGTTGATCTGGTGCACCGCGCACACGACAGACTCGAGCAATTCGTGGGCAAGTCGCTGCCCGTCAAGAGCCGAGTTGAAAAGCGAATTCCAGTTGGTGGCGGACTTGGAGGCGGGTCGAGCGATGCCGCAGCGATGCTGCGCGGATTGAATGAGCTCTTCGCTCTCAACCTGCCCGTCAGTGACCTCGAACACATCGCATCGACTCTCGGAAGCGACATCCCATTTCTGGTGCGCGGGGGGTCTGCACTCGTCGGCGGATTCGGTGAACAAATCGAATCGCTCGGCCAACCGCCCGCACTGAACGCCGTTCTCTTTTTTCCTGGCGTCCCGTGCCCAACCGGTGCGGTCTACGGAGCATTTGATCGGATCACTCCCTCCGCGCTGTTGAGGCAACAGTGCGTACGCGACCTCGCGGGACGCCGCACCATCTCGCCGAGCGATCCTTTCAACGACCTCGCGCACGCGGCAGTCCATGTTGCTCCCTCAATCGC
>SYHM01000207.1 GCA_005799205.1 Planctomycetia bacterium
GAAGGGGTCGAGGGAACAGTCGAACTGCTCGCGGCGGTTGGAGCATCGGCGTCCATTGGAAGTGGTCCCGATGCGCTCAGTGTGCGTGTGACAGAGATTGACCCCGCGTGGGAACTTCGCTCGGGTCCCGACTCAGGAACTCCCGCGTACAGCGTGAGCATGGCTGTGAATGGGCGGACACGTCGATTCATCCGCCAGTTGATCGCGAACTATCCGCAGTACACCGAAGACCTCATCATGACAGACGACGCTGCCCAACCGATGCAGCGGGCAATCAAGGCGACTGGAAGCGCGCTGGTCGAGCCGCGCCTCGACGCACGCCTTGAGTACGAGAGCCAGAAGTATTTCTACGTTCGAAATGACCTGACAAAAGCGTGGGCGCTCTATGTGCGGCGCAAGGGCGAGTCGGCGTGGGTCGAGCGGCCGATGCGAGGAATGCCGCTCTACAACGACTGTGTGAGTGCACACGCCGATGTTTTCGAAGCTCCGCTCGCCGACGGTGGGCAGCGCGATCCACTTCATCCAATCGATCTCAAAGTTCCAGCGGTTGAAACGAATGATCCGTGCGCCGATGTGACCTTCTCGGTCAGCGGTTACCTGCGTTACGCGCAGACGCGTTCGCGTCTCGAAGATGGAGGGGAGCACGCGCCATTCAACCCATCGGCCGCGATTGAGGTGACGGGCGGGCAGGGAGCGCAGTCGGTCTATCGGCTACTGGCCTTCGATCCGTCGCGGTCGAGTGGCGACGAAGGGTTGATCCGTATGGTTTCGATTGACGATGAGTCGAGATTCGAGCCATTGCAGGGCAGGGCGACGCTGCACATCGTGATCCCTGCTGCGGGGATCGACGTCGTCGAGCCAGTGCGAGTCGCTGAAGGGGAGAGTCAGTTCGTGCCTGTGGGCGGCGAGAGTTCGGGGTACGGATTTCGTGTGCTCGCGGCGCAAGATGAATTGCCCGTTGGATCTCGAACTGCGAGTGTGTTGGTTGTCGACATCAAGACTCCCACGACAACGATTCGCAGGTGGGTCTTCGATGAACCATCGCTGACGCGGGATGTGCCGGCGGCAGAGGGTGGTCAAGGGGTTCCGACAGAGCCAGATCCAAGCATTCGCATGGACTATCAGCGTGGAGGTGGGCGTGCGATTCTCACACTGGTTGTGGGACCAGAACCGAATCGATTGAGATTGATCACTTCGCTCGGAACTGGAACCACCGCCGCACAGGTTCATCCAGTGGTCGTCGATCAACCCCTCGCTCTGCCAGCGGGGCTCTCGCTGCGTGTCACCTCATTCATTCAAAACACAGTCGTCTCGACACGTCCCATGAGCGTCCCTCAAGAGCAGCGGGTGCGCGATGCGCGCGAGCACTTTGCGCAGGTGCTCGTGAATGTCCCGCAGGCAGGGTCGCAGTGGATGGAGTTCAGCCCCTACGTGGTCGATGATGTTCGCTTTGCACTTCGTCGTCATCCGTATCACCCCATCGGTGTCACGCTCGCGGATGGGCGGGAGATAGAACTGCTCTTCTCGCGGCAGCGACTGCCACTGACGGCAGAGGTTGCGCTCGAGGAGTTCGTCCTCACAAGCCACGAGGGTGGTTACACAGGTGAAGGGGGCACGATTCGTGATTACACGAGTCTCGTGCGGTTTCGTGATGGTGCGGGCGAAGCATGGGGAGCACCAACAGCGGTCAGTGTCAATAGCCCGATTGAGCACAACGGGCTCTGGTACTTCCAAGCGCAGTGGGATCCGCCAGAGCCGCCGACCTCGGCACAGGATCGCGGATCGCTCGGACTCAACTACACCGTGCTTGGAGTCGGAAACCGAAACGGGGTCGCGACACAACTGGCTGGATGCATCATTGCAGTCCTGGGCATGATCTACGCCTTCTATGCCAAACCACTCATCATTCGTCGCAGGGCCGAGCGTTCGCGCGTTGCGGCGGAGCATCGAATCGCCAACGCGAAGGAGCAGGTGATCGCATGAGCATTTCCGCGAAGTCACTGCTGCGCTCACTGACCCTCGTGGTCGTGACGATCATGTTGCTCGGAGCGGAGGCATTCGAACAGGCGATCGATCTCTCACCCCTCGATGGCGTCGCCGTGCAGACTGAGGGGAGAATCAAGAGTTTTAGTTCGTTCGCACAATCGCAAATGGCGTTTGTGAGCGGACCTCGGGCGATCAATGGCCAATCGGCACCATTCACCTACCTCGACATGCTGATCCGTCCCGAGGCGTATCGCGATGCGGATGTGATCTTCGTCAAGGGCGCCCCAGTGCGTGCTCCGATCGCACAGGCGCTGGTGCAGGCTGATCCAGCGCTTGCCGAGCGGATGGAGGCATTTCTCAAGACTGGTCTGATATCACCGACGTTGCTGAGTCGCCCTGCTCTCGAGCCAGTGATCCGAGCACTCCAAGCGGATGTGCTGAGGACAGCCAAGGTGATGGACGCTGTGCGTGGTGCTCAAACGGTGATGAGCCCCGAGTACCTGCTCGACCGGTTGCGCATTGTGCCAGCTGGCACGGGCCAAGCAGTGCAGCGCTGGTCATCGATGCGCGATGTCATGCTGCTCGCGGCAGATCCTGCGGCGGTGAAGGCCGCGGGGATCACAACTCAACCACTTGAAGGGATCGATCCAGCAACGCAGCGCGCGTGCGCAGGGGCATGGAAGGCGCTCGTCGAGGGTTGGTCAAACGGAAACGCGGCCGAGGTCAATCGCTCCGTTGC
>SYHM01000208.1 GCA_005799205.1 Planctomycetia bacterium
CGACGCGATTCAAGAGGCGATTCGCGCGACCGATCCTGCGGGCAGCTACGACACGCTCGGCACAGGTCTCGCAGTCGATGACATGGTGCTGATGCAATGGATGGGGCTGGCGAATTGGGAACTCGCCGCCGTGACACAAAACCAAATCGACCAAGGATCGACGACGTCCTACTTCTTCAAGCGGGCTCGGTGATCGCTGCAGCCCCCCACCGAAAGGTTGGATGAACGACCACTGGATCATCACGCTCCTCGCGGCTGCCGTGGTCGTGGAGCTCGCCGGGGTGTTCTTCGCCATCGACGCAATCGCTCGTGGACGTACGGCGCAAGGAACGGTCGCGTGGGCGCTCGCGCTCGTGTTCGTTCCGCCGGTCGCGGTCCCCCTGTACTTTTTGATCGGTGCTCGTCGCTTTGACGGCTACATCCGCGCGCGCCGCCGCGGAACGCTTGCCCTTGATCGGCTCGCCACTCGGGCAGTCGAGGCGATGGCACCATTTACGATCGAAGGTGGGCGTGGTGCCGCGGTTGATGAGCGCTCGGGCGCTCGGATCGCAATTCAGCGGCTGGCACGCACTGACTGGACGACTGGCAACCGAACCACGTTGCTGATTGACGGCGAGGCGACGTTCGATGCCATCGTCGCAGCGCTCGATGGCGCAGCGCATGACATCTGTATTCAGTTCTACATCGTGCGAGCAGACGAGATCGGCTGGCGAGTGCACCGAGCGCTCGTGGCTGCTGCGCGGCGCGGCGTGGTCGTGCGGTTTCTGTATGACTCGCTCGGATCGACTGAGATCGCCGGAGCGTTCGTCGATGAGTTACACGAGGCGGGCATCCACGCCGAGGCATTTCACAGCGAGCGGAACTCGACTTGGTTTCGGCTCAATTTTCGCAATCACCGAAAGATCGTCACCATCGATGGGGTCACCGCGTTTATCGGCGGGCACAATATCGGTGTCGAGTATCTCGGACGCGATCCAGCGATGGGCGCGTGGCGAGACACCCACGTGCGAATTGATGGTCCCGCTGTGCTCGCGGCGCAGCTTTCGTTCGCCGAAGATTGGAATTCAGCAACCGGCACGCTTCCCGAACTCTCGTGGACGTGCTCGGAACGTGGAGACGAGTGGGTACTGATCGTCCCCAGTGGACCAGGCGACCAATTCGAAACCTGCGCGCTGCTCTTTCATCAAGTGATTCAATCGGCGCGCGAGAAGCTCTGGATTGCCTCACCCTATTTCGTTCCCGATGAGGGAATCGTGCTCAACCTGCAACTCGCCGCACTGCGCGGAGTCGACACGCGTGTTGTAATCCCAGAGCGCTGCGACAATGCGCTCGTTCGACTCTCGGCATACTCGTACTACGAAGATGTCATTCCCGCTGGAATCAACCTGTTTCGGTATGGCGCTGGGTTTCTCCACCACAAGGTCTTTCTGTGTGACGAGATCGCGGGCGTCGGCACCGCAAACTTCGACAACAGGTCGTTTCGAATCAACTTCGAGATCACCGTGCTCACCGCAGGCGGACCAATGGCACGTCACATTCAGGAGATGTTTCGAAAGGACCTCGAACGGTCAACCCAGGCCACGCTTGCAGACTTCACCCGGAGGCCTTGGATGTTTCGGGCACTCGCGCGCGTCAGCAGGCTCATGTCCCCATTGCAGTAGGGGCTGGCTGCTTCAGCTGCTTTGCAAGTTTTTGCGCAGCGGGCGCATTCGTCACCGCGAGCTTGGCAACCGTCGCTTGAGCGGCCGATGCGTCTCCCGCCCAGGATTGCACACGCGCGAGCGCACCAAGCGTTTGAGGCGAGTCTGGAGCCAGTTCAACGGCCCGCTCGGCAGCACTCAGCGCACCCTTCGAATCTCCCGCGCGAAAGAGGAATCCACACTTCCACACAAGCGGCTCTGGATCGAGAGGCGCATCCCGTTCAGCGGCAAGCCATGCAGAAAGCGCTCCAGCAGTGTCTCCGCTCGTCCACAGTGCCGACCCCATCCAGCAGCGCGCCTCGATTGACTTGTCGAGTTGAGCCCAGATCCGAAAGTCCTCTGCCGCACCGGCCGCATCCCCCGTTCGAAGTCGGCACTTGCCAAGAATCTCGTACGCCTCACCAGAGGTTTGCCACTGCAGAGACTTGGTGGCGTCCTCAATCGCGCTTGCAAACGCGCCAAGCCGATATCGCGCAAAGGCGCGCATGCGAAGGGCGAGCGCATCCGTCGAATCAAGGGCGAGCGCGCGCGAAGCTGCCTCCACCGCGGCGGGATACTGCTTTGTCGCGATGAACGCATACGCAAGGCAGAGTTGCGGCTCTTTGCTGGAGGTATTCGCCGCAGCCTGCGCGGTCAAGGCCTTGATCGCCGCGGTCGCGTTGTCGTGAATCTCATGTGCACAGGAAAGCGACTGCTCAGTGCGCGCGGCCGGGGCGCACGACGCGACGATGCAGAGCAGTGGCACCGCTCCACACCGAACCCTACGTGAGAGGCGATGCGTGCGGAGTGCTCGTGTCATGATCATGTGAATCCTTTCGACGTGTGGGGGTCCACGGTTGGTGAGTGTGTATCCGATTCAACGAGCACATGTCGTGCGCGCAGGCGACTGCGTAGACGCAGCGAGTTGGCGACGACGCTGAGGTTGGAGAGCCCCATGGCAATCGCCGCGATGACGGGGCCCTTGACACCGAGCAGACCGCATGCGGCAGCGGGGATCGCAATGACGTTGTAAGCACAGGCAAGCAGCAGATTCTGCTTCACCACAGAGAACGTCTCACGCGCGATCTCAATCAACGCGCTGACATCGCGCGGGTCATCCCGCATGAGAATCACATCGGCGCTCTCAACGGCGAGAGCACTTGCACTTCCCATCGCAACCCCGACGGATGCCGTCGCGAGGGCCGCTGCATCGTTGATGCCATCCCCAACCATCATGAGTGACTGCGGCTCGAGCCCTTCGAGCACGGCGCACTTCGACTCAGGCGTTTGATCAGCGAACAGGTCAGCGGCGTCGATCCCAACCTCGCTTGCAAGGTCGAGCGCAGCGCGCTGGCGGTCTCCAGTCACCAGATACACCCCACACGCCTGCGAACGAAGGCGCGAGATCGCTTCGCGCGATTGGGGACGCGCCGGATCGTGCAGGTGCAATCGCGCCGCCACCTGCCCATCGATTTCGAGCCGCGCCGAGGCGAGTTCATCGCGCCAGACTCCAACCGCATGCCCAAGGCACATCGCCTCGACACCTCGCCCCGCATGAGCTCGAAAATCAGTCGCCGCTGGAATCACCACGGCCGCTCGATGGGCAGCGTCGACGATCGCTCGTGCGAGTGGATGCTCACTTTGCGCTTCAGCGGCCGCCGCAAGGGTCAGTACCCGCTCAACACTGATGCCGCCGTCAACACAATCGATTCGGTCGAGCGATGGACGCCCACATGTGAGCGTGCCGGTCTTGTCAAACGCCACTGAACGAATTCCGGCGACCGCTTGCAACGCCGCCGCGCTTCGCACGAGCACTCCACGACGACTCGCCTCACCAGTGCCAACGACCAGAGCAAGCGGCGTGGCGATCCCAAGGGCACAGGGACATGAAATCACCAAAACGGTCACGGCGGTCGCGACGGCGATGGACAGTGAACTCAACACCCACCACGCAACAAAGGTCCCCAGTGCGATCAACAACACGGTGGGAACAAACACTGCGCAGACGCGATCGGTGATTCGCGCGATTGGAGCTTGTGAGATCTGCGCCTGATAGACGATCTGGGCGATGCGTCCGATGGCTGAGTTCCCTCCCGATGCCGTCGTGCGCACAACGAGAGCGCCATCGAGTGCGATGGTTCCAGCTCGAACACACGCGCCAGGCGACCGCGTCACGGGGACGGGCTCTCCTGTGAGCGAACTCTCGTCGATACTCGCCTCCCCCCGTTCGATGATGCCATCGACAGGAACTCTCGCTCCCGGCCGAACCTGCACGCAGTCACCCACGACGAGGGCGGAGACTGGAACATGCACAAGTGCCCCCTCGGCGTCGACCTGCTCAGCGAACTCTGGTTGCAGCTGCATGAGTTCTTGGATCGCCGACTGCGCACGATTCGATGCGCGTGCCTCGATCCAGTGCCCGGCGCTGATGATTGCAAGCAGCGCGATCGCTTCGGCAAAATAGAGGGGACCCCCGCTGCCGTTCGTCATGAACGCTGACGCGATTATGGTGGCGGTGCTGAGGCCGAACGCGGCGCCAACCCCGAGCACCACCAACGTGTCCATGTTCGTCGTCCCTCGGCGCAGCGCACGAACTGCGCTTTGACCAAATCCCCGCCCCGCAACCACAAGCGCGATGGCTGCCAAGCACAACATCACCCATCCAGTCGATTGTGATGTGTGTCCATCGTGGCCACTGGTCCAGTGCAACACCTCAAGCACACTCCAAATGCACCCAGCGACGATTGCGCTCCCTCTCCACTGTCGCAGCTTCGCCTCGTGCGCTGCGCGGGCACTCGCCTGAAGTGCAATCAATGCCGCGAATGGATCCTGTGATTTTTCTGGGGCACTCTGCTCCCGAAGCTCGAATCCTGCCTCACGGACCGCGGCATGCAAAGAACCCAGGTCGAGGGTCGACGTGCCTGCAGGAGTCACTGAAGCGATGCCAGTTGCGTAATCGACTTCCGCATGGTCCACCCCCGACAGTGCCGCGAGTCTGACCCGCGCCGAGGCCGCGCACCCAGCGCAATGCATTCCATCAACGACAAATCGAATCGGCTGTCGAATCGATGGCGCCGCCATGCACCCATGATAAGCGTGCACTGACCTCGTGAGGATGACTCGCGCGAGCCCAGTCGCGGCCAGCCTCTTCATCGAGTTGCCAGCACTCTCAGGTCGTACAGCGCGCACTGGGCGAACTGTTCACAGCGCCCTTCGCTACGGACACGCTCGCTCAATCCACCAGACAGGGACCCCACGCACCGAGGATGATGCCAAGGTCGCTTCCGTTGACAATGCCATCGGCGTTGACGTCGGCAGCACCAGCGCCACCCCACTCACCGAGCATGATGCCAAGGTCGAGCCCGTTGACTGTGCCGTCGCCGCTCACGTCGGCGGGACATGGTGTCTCGCCAGGATCACCGAGGAATGGGCGTGCGACGCGCGATGCGCTCCCTCCCCCGACGAGTGAAGCGCCTCCGTCGTCGACGAGGTAGAGATCATCGGCGCCAACGCCGTCGAGGTTGCCACGCGTGCAGAGTGTTGGATGCTGCGAGTCGATCGGCGTTTGATCGCCGATCGTCATTGCTCCACCCGGACCAGTCGTATCAATGCGGATCGTCGAGGCTGCGCTTTGCGATCCAAGTGTCTGCTGCACACTCACGAGATCTCGGTCGCCGTCGCTATCGATGTCGATCAGCGAGATGTCCATTCCAGCTGAGGCTCCCGTTGGAGCAATTGGGATCGCCGACCCGAATGGCGCACTCGCGCCGCCAAGTCCGCGGAAGACCGTGAGGACTGGCAGCGCGCTCCCGCCTTGCATTTGCGGCTCGCCGTTGGCCGTCACGATCTCGTCGGAACCATCGCCGTCGATGTCCGCCATCTCGATAGCCACTGGGATTCCAGGCACATCCATGACTTGCACTTCGACGAGTCTCCATGTGGATGGCA
>SYHM01000209.1 GCA_005799205.1 Planctomycetia bacterium
CCAAGAAAAAACCCTCGTCGTGCAATGCACGCGAGGGTTTGCTCAACGAGGCGGACGGGAATCGAACCCGCAACCACCGGCGTGACAAGCCGGTACTCTAACCAATTGAGCTACCGCCCCAATCGGGTCCAACGCTGACTCAGGAACTCCAACGCCCTCGGAGTCCCAACAAGTCAGGATGGGAATAATAGCGCGACATCGTCGCTCGTCAACCGCTCACGCTTCATGCGTCGAACCAGTTCAACCCGTGGCTCGACGCGACGCGGACTGGCACACGCAGGGGCACCGCAGATTCCATCTCGGCGACGATCCACGCGCTCGCGCGATCGAGTTCGTCGGCGGGAACCTCGAAAACCAGTTCGTCGTGAATCTGCAGCAGCATGCGCACCCGTGGGAACATCTGGGGAAGAGCTTGATGAATGCGGACCATCGCGACCTTGATGATGTCCGCCGCGGTGCCCTGCACAACGGTGTTGATCGCCACGCGCTCTCCGAGCGCTCGCTCTTGAGCGTTCGGCGAGAGCACTTGGGGGATCGCCCGCCGCCTCCCTAGCAGCGTCTGCACATACCCATGCTCCTTCGCCTGATCGACACACTGCGCGAGAAACGAGTCAATACGCGAGAAGCGCTGCCTGTACTGGTCGATGATCTCGCGGGCCCGCGCTGGAGTCGTGTTGCCGCCGAGTCGTCGCGCGAGCCCGAACGGGGTGATGCCGTAGATGATGCCGAAGTTCACCATCTTCGCGCCGCTTCTTTGCGCTGGAGTGACTTCAGACGCAGCACACTGGTTGACCTCGGCGGCCACGGCGGTGTGAATGTCGATGTCACTTTCGAACGCCGCGATCATTGCGGGATCACCCGCGAGATGTGCCAGCACACGCAACTCAATCTGTGAGTAATCACACGAGAGCAGCGCGAACCCCGGCGGAGCAATGAATGCTCGGCGAATCTCCCGCCCCAACTCAGAGCGGATCGGGATGTTCTGCATGTTGGGATCGCTCGACGAGAGTCGCCCCGTTGCGGCGCCGGTCTGGTGAAACGACGCGTGAATCCGTCCCGTCGTTGGCTGAATCGCCTTGGGAAGCGCCACGAGGTAGGTACCGACCAGCTTGCGAAGGGAGCGGTATTCGATCATCCGCGCGGGAAGCTCGCTCTCAACCGAAGGGTCAGCCGAGAGCCTTTCGAGTACCTCGATATCAGTACTCGGCCCACCCTGCGACTTGCGAACGCTCTTCAATCCAAGGCCAGGAGGATGCGCCGTGGGGGAATTGAACAACACCGCCGCGAGTTGCTTGGGGCTGTCGGGATTGAACGGGTGTGGCGCGAGTGCGGTGATCGACTCGCGAAAGGCCTCGCACTGGGCTGAGAGTTGCGCGCATTGCCTGCTCAACTCGCGATCATCGACAAGGATGCCGTTGAACTCGAGTTCTGCGAGCACTTCAATCAGCGGAACTTCGACATCACGGTAAAGAGCCACCAACCCCTGCCCCACGAGGCGATCGGTGAGGAGTCGATCGAGCCGACCGGCGATGTCAGCGTCCTCGGCGGCGTAGGGACCGGCAAGCGCAAGTGGCACCTGATCGAAGGTGCGCTGAAAGTCGCCGCTCCCAATGAGGTCGACGATTGGAATGCACGTGTAGTCAAGGTGCGCGCGCGCGAGCGAATCGAGCGAGTGGCTCATTCTCGCTGAGTCCAGCACAAACGAGGCGATCATCGAATCACCAACGAGTCCACGAACGTGAACACCGTGGCGGCGCAGAATCTGCAGATCGAACTTTGCATTGTGGGCAACCTTCGGAACCGATGAGTCCTCGAAGAACGGGCGCACGATTCGAAGCACCTCATCCTCGGTGCAGTGCGTCGAACCCTCTGGCGAACGCACGGGGATGTACACCCCCTGCCCAGTCGACCATGAGAGGCTGATGCCGCAGAGTTTGGCAACGACCGTGTTGAGTGAGTCAGTCTCGGTATCAAAGGCAACGCGCGCACCTGCTTTCACGGCAGTGCGGGCCGCGGCGAGCGCTGTTTCGATCTCAGGGCCAGTTCGCAGCAGTGCATAGTCGGCCCAACGCGCGGGATGCGCCTCTGGAAGAGCGGTGGAATCACCCCGCAGGGATGACCCGGTGTCACTTTGGTCGAAGAGTGTTGCAAAGAGCGGTGCTTCGCTTGCGGCCTTGGTAGAGACCTTTGGCCGCGCCGGTGGTCGCACCGGGGGACGCACCGCAGCAGCGATCGGTGCGTCGGGATCGGCAGATGATCCGGTGATCCATGACTCGACCTCTGCGCGAAGCCGTCCGAAGCCAAGCGTCTTGAGCAATTCACGAATCTCCGAAAGGTTCGCTCGCTCTGGGTCAAGCCGCGAGGCCTCGTGCGAGTAGTCGATCTCGCAATCGTCTTTCAGTGCAACGAGCGCCCGTGCGAGGGCCAGCGTCTCTCGCCCGGCGATGATCGACTCACGCCTCTTGGGAGTGAGGGCCGAGAGGTTCGCCAACACTCCATCGATGCTGCCATAGGTTGTGATGAGTTGTGCAGCGGTCTTGGGACCGATGCCATCCACCCCCGGGATGTTGTCTGAAGAGTCACCCATCAACGC
>SYHM01000040.1 GCA_005799205.1 Planctomycetia bacterium
CGTGCGCACCGAGAACGACTTTGGCTTGCAAGGAGAGTGGCCGACACATCCAGAGCTGCTCGACTGGCTCGCTGTCGATTTCGCCACGCATCAATGGGACCTCCAGCGAATGATTCGCGCGATCGTGACCAGCAACACCTATTCGCAAGGGTCGCGGGTTCGCAACGATGTGGTGGACCGCGATCCCGAGAATCGCCTGCTCTCGTGGTATCCAAGGCAGCGACTCGCTGCTGAGCAGATTCGCGACCAAGGGCTGTTCGTCGCAGGCATGCTCAAAGAACAGTTTGGCGGTCCAAGCGTCAAGCCATATCAGCCCGAGGGGCTCTGGCAAGAGGTCGCGATGCCACAATCAAATACACGCATCTACGAGCAAGGCGCAGCCGACGACCTTGTTCGACGCAGTCTCTACACCTATTGGAAGCGCGCCGCTCCGCCGCCATCAATGCTCACGCTCGATGCTCCGACCCGCGAGTTCTGTTCGACGAGGCGGCTCACGACCAACACCCCGCTGCAGGCGCTCGTGCTCTGGAACGACGAGCAACTCGTCGAAGCGGCACGGCACGCCGCCGCGCGCGTGCTCGCTGAGCCTGGCGATGACGCGAGCCGGTTGTCGCTCTTGTATCTGCGGTGCACGGGCGAGCGACCGACCGCGGTGCAACTGCAGGCGCTCAAGGCCACGCTGCGCGCACACCGCGCCCGCTATCAGGCGGCTACCGACGACGCGCTGCTCTTGATGGCGGTCGGCGAGTCGCCACCACCGGCGCCTGCCGAATCGCCTGAAACTGCGGCATGGACGCTGATTGCGAACGCAATTCTCTGTAGCGACGCCTCGCTCGTGAAGGACTGAACGATGACCACACCACCACGCGGAGTCACAGCACATCCATCCGACTCACTCGAGGAGTATCTGGTCAATCTCACGAGGCGACGGTTCTTTGGATCGCTCGCAGGCACATTCGGCGCCGGTATGGGATCACTTGCACTCGCGCAGTTGGTTGGAGCACCTTCGGCCGCAGCTGCGGCGAGCGCCCCGACACCCGAGGACATCCTGCGCAATCTTCCGCACTATGCGCCGAAGGCCAAGCGTGTGATCTACATGCACATGGAAGGAGCGCCGAGTCAGATCGACCTCTTCGATCACAAGCCCGCGCTCGCCGACTTTTACAACAAAGACCTGCCCGACACGATTCGAAATGGACAGCGAATCACCACCATGACGAGCGGGCAGGCGCGGTTTCCGGTTGCGCCATCCATTTTCAAGTTTCATCGGCACGAGAACAATGAACAGGGACTGATGCTCTCCGAGCTGCTGCCGCACACGGGGAGCATTGCCAAGGACATCTGTGTGATTCGCTCGATGCATACGCAGGCGATCAACCACGAGCCTGGGATCACCTTCTTTCAGACAGGCACCGAGCAACCTGGACGCCCATCGTTCGGATCGTGGATGAGCTACGGACTCGGCAGCGCCAACTCGAATCTGCCCTCTTTTGTCGTGCTGATCACGCAAGGGATTGGCAACATGCAAGCACTCTCAGCGCGGTTTTGGGGGAGTGGTTTTCTGCCGAGCGAGCATCAGGGATGTCGACTGCGCTCTGGCAAGGATTCCGTCCTTTACCTGCGCGATCCCGATGGCGTTTCGCGCGATGACAGGCGTCGCATGCTCGATCTCGTTGGCCAGCTGAACGAAACCGAGTTTCAAGCGACGCTTGATCCAGAGATTCGTGCGCGGATCGCGCAGTTTGAAATGGCGTATCGAATGCAGATGTCTGTGCCCGAACTCACCGACCTTTCGCACGAGACTCCGCAGACTCTCGAGATGTACGGGCCGAACGTGCGCACCCCAGGCACCTTCGCCGCTAACTGCCTGCTCGCGCGTCGCCTCGCCGAGCGCGGCGTGCGGTTCATTCAGCTCTACATGCGCGGATGGGACCAGCACGGCAACCTCCCATCTGAACTGCGCGCACAGTGTGAGGCAGTCGACCAACCACAGGCAGCGCTGGTCAAGGATCTCAAGCGACTCGGGTTGCTCGACGAAACGCTCGTGCTGTGGTCTGGTGAGTTTGGCCGAACGGTTTACAGTCAGGGAACACTGACGAGCGAGAACTATGGTCGCGACCACCATCCCAGATGCTTCTCACTGTGGATGGCCGGCGGAGGAGTGAGGCCAGGCATCTCATATGGGACAACAGACGACTTCTCGTACAACATTCTCGAGAATCCCGTCGAAGTTCATGACTTGCACGCGACGATGATGCACCTCATGGGAATCGACCACCGCAAGCTCGTCTACAGGGCGCAGGGCCGAGACTTTCGACTCACGGATGTCAAAGGGTCGATCATCACGCCGGTGATTGCGTAGTCGTTGTTGAAGCCGCGTTCGTCGCCAGATCGATGAGCACTCGCGAAGGTGCAGATCGATCGAGACGCGATACTTGGATTGCATCGTCGAGTTCGGTGGCGCACTCCTGTGCGATGACTGTCATGCCAGCCGCGGCGGCCCACCAAGCGCAGTGACCCCACCACGCGTGCGACTCTCTGCGGGAAGGCTGCAAGAGCAGCATCGCGTCAGCAGCCATCCACAGGGTGCTAGGAATCTCAGCATCGTCAACAACAACAAGACGGTCGCTCATCTGCAGGGTGCGCGCAAACCGCCTCGTCTCGCCGATCCACCGCGC
>SYHM01000210.1 GCA_005799205.1 Planctomycetia bacterium
CGGCGGAGCGCTGCTGCATGTTCCCGCGAGCAAAGTGTCGCTTGTGCAGCGCTATGTCGGAGCGGGCTCGCTCCGTCCTCCACTGTCGGCGCTCGGTGGTCGTCGGTGGAAGAAACAGAAAGACGACGTGGCCGACGCTGTCCGCGATCTCGCGGGAGACCTCATCCGCGTGCAGGCGGTGCGCGAATCAACCGCGGGAATCGCGTATCCGCCAGATTCAAAGTGGCAACGAGAGTTTGAAGAAGAGTTTCCGTTCGTCGAGACCGATGATCAGGTCTCGGCGATTGCTGCGACGAAGCGCGACATGGAACGGACTCGTCCGATGGACCGCCTCGTCTGCGGCGATGTTGGGTTCGGCAAGACTGAAGTCGCACTGCGCGCGGCATTTAAGGCAGTTGATTCGGGACGGCAGGTTGCGGTCTTGGTGCCCACAACCGTGCTCGCCGAGCAGCACGAGCGCACATTTCGTGATCGACTGCGTGCCTATCCGTATGTGGTTGAGGGAATCAGCCGATTCAAGAGTGATCGGGAGGTCCGCGAGACTCTCGATCGACTCGCCACCGGGGGAGTCGACATCATCATCGGAACTCACCGACTGCTCTCTGCCGATGTGCGCTTTCGAGACTTGGGACTCGTCGTCATCGATGAAGAGCAACGATTCGGAGTCGAACACAAGCAGCGGTTGTTCGAGTTTCGACTCACCGCCGATGTCCTGACGCTCAGTGCAACGCCCATTCCACGCACGCTGCACATGGCGATGCTGGGGCTGAGAGACATTTCGAGTCTGACGACTCCTCCACCCGATCGGCGCGCGATCGTGACAGAGGTCATTCCGTGGAACCGCGAGCGCCTCGCGGGGGCAATTCGACGCGAACTCGCGCGCGAAGGGCAGGTGTTTTGGGTGCACAATCGAGTGCACGACATCGAGAGCGCAGCCGACGAAGTGCGCAGGCTCGCCCCCGATGCGCGCATCGTCATCGGTCATGGTCAGATGGGCGATGGAGAACTCGAACAGGTGATGCGCACGTTCATGCGTCGCGAGGCGGACATTCTTGTCTCCACCACGATCATTGAGAGCGGGATCGACATCGCGACCGCGAACACGATGGTCATCGATGATGCCCACAGGTTTGGACTCTCAGAGCTGCATCAGTTGCGCGGCCGCGTTGGCCGCTCCAGTCACCGGGCGTACTGCTATCTGCTGCTGCCTCAGGACCGACCCGTTGCACCCGATGCAATGAAACGACTTCGCGCTCTCGAGGATTACTCGATGCTTGGCGCTGGGTTTCGAATTGCAGTACGAGACCTTGAGATTCGGGGTGCAGGCAACCTACTCGGAAGCGAGCAGTCGGGGCACATCGCTGCGGTCGGCTATGAGCTGTACTGCAAGATGCTCGATCACTCGGTTCGCGAGATGCGCTGCGAGCCGACGATTGTTCCAATCGACACACTCCTTGAGTTCGGTTTCTCTGGATCAATTCCAAAGAGTTACATCGTCAGCGATCGCCGCCGACTCGAGGCCTACCGATCACTCGCCGATGCAACGAAGGTGGTCGATCTCGAGGTGGTTCGAAAGGAGATCGAGAGCGCATACGGCACTGCTCCAGCCATCGCGGCCAGTTTCTTTGTGGTGACTGAGATTCGCCTGCTCTGCACACTGCTGTCGATCAAGTCGATTGTGAGGCGCGATGCCGATGTCATCGTGCGAACGCCAGATGCGCCAAGCGTTCATCGACTCTTGAGGGGGGCTAGGGGGACGGTCCGAACGGTGGGCGAGGCCGATCCTCAAGGGCTGATCGATGTGTACTGGCGGCCGACCGCCGAGTTCGACTCTGTCGATCGACTCGCAGGGGAACTCGTCACCCGTCTGCGCAAGGCACACGCGCGAGCCGCCGCCCCGTGACCCTACGCGGCGGTCCTCGGAGCCTTGCCGTAGTGAGCCTCGAGAAATCGCGCGACATAGTCAAGGATGCTCGAACACTCAGGGATGTCAGGATTGCTTGTCGCGCCGAGTGGTTCAAATCGCATGCCGCGAAAACGTTCAGCGGCGTCACCGAGCGAGAGGCCATGCTGCAGCGAGAGGCTGAACGCGCGGCAGAACCCCTGGATGAGTCCTGAGAGGGTCGATCCCTCCTTACTCATCTTGATGAAAATCTCGCCGGGGCGACCATCGGGAAAGAGACCGACGGTGAGGTACCCCTCGTAGTTCGCGATTGCAAACTTATGCGTCAGCGAGCGACGAGTTTCGGGCAAAATCTCGCGGGACGGTGCAGCGGTCATCCGAGTCATGAGCGAAAAGTCCTCGCAGAGGCAAGCATCGTCCGCAAGTCCGTGCGGGCGAGATCGGAGCACCATCACACCGCGGTCCAACCGCACCGATGTTGCCGAAATACTCAATCGTCAAAGTCCGCAGTTCTCCTGCGGATTTCTTGAGAGGAAGAATGGACCGCCGCCCAGTGGATGGGTGAACTAGTTTTTCTTCTCGCGACTCTTGCGCGCGCTCTTCGTGCCGCGCTCGGCCTTCGACTCATCCGCCTCTGCCGCCGGCGTCGCAGGTTCGGCGCTCTCTTCGACCGAGTCGCCCTCGGCACTCGGCGCAGTGTTCGCGGCAGCAGGGGTCTCGAGTTCAATGATGCGATCGGGCTTGACGGCGATTGTGATCTCTGCCACGAGGTCGCGTCCGAATTGAATCGTGACTGGCTGACTTCCAACGCGACGCATTGGGTTGGCGAGGCGAACAGCCCGCATGTCGATGCCATATCCCTCTGCGATGAGCTGATCGCTGATGTCTCGCTGGGTGACCGCTCCATAGAGCACCCCTTGATCGTTGCAGGCGCGCACGAGCGTGATGGTGATTCCCTCGAGTCGTGCAATGACAGCCTCGCGCTCGGCGCGCTGCTTGGCAACTTCAGCCTGCGCGACGGCGCGCGCTGCCTTCAGCGATTCAATCTTCTCGGCCGTTGGCGCCTCTGCCATCGCGTTGGGAAGCAAGTAGTTGCGAGCGAAGCCAGGTCGAACCTTGACAACATCGCCAACAAGACCGAGGTTTTCGATCGTTTCGAGCAGCAGGAGTTCGTAATTGCGTGCCATGAGTCGCTGTCCTTTCAGGTGAGAGTTAGAGGCGCCGCGGGGCCTCAGCGAAGTTCCTTCAGACTGCGAAGGATCGCGGCGTGAATTGTGTCCGCCCGTGCGGGGGGGGAGAGTATTGCAGAGAGTCAACGCTGGCGCAAGTGGTGAATCAGATCGATTTTTGTAATGATCCCGTAGAAAGCCTTCCCATCGTGCACCACGGCGACCCGATCTGCACGAAAGATCGGCACGAGATCGTCAGGGGAGGATGATGGATGGATCGTCTCGACGCGGCTCGTCATGTACTGGCTGACTGGCGCAGTTGCCGCCAGAGGGTCACGGGCGAGCGCAAGCAGCACGTCGCTCTCGTCCATGATTCCCACGAGGGCATCATTCGAATCGAGGACCGCCAACTGACTCACCGAGAACATCCGCATCCGCCGAATGGCCAACGCGAGCGGCATCGTGGGGGCGAGGACGAAGTCTTCGCTCTGATCGTGGCGCCTCGTGATCAGATCGCGCAGGTCACCGCTCTTCGATCGCGAAAGGAATCCTTGATCGCGCATCCAGAAGTCGTTGTACATCTTCGAGAGGTACTTGGCGCCGCTGTCGCAGATCAGCGTTGCCACGCGCTTGGGTGCAGTCTGCTCTCGGCAGTAGCGAAGCGCGGCGTGCATGAGCACTCCGACGCTCGATCCCGCCAGCACTCCTTCCTTTCGAAGCAGTTCGCGCACCGATGCGAAGGCCTCTGCGTCAGTCACCGCATAGGCGTGGTCGACAATCGTGAGGTCGAGGATCGACGGCACAAAGTCCTCGCCAATCCCCTCGACGAGCCACGATCCCGCGGGGACTGTCTTTCCCTCGTTGACAAGCGGCTCGAGAATCGATCCCTTGGGGTCTGCAAGGATGACTTTGCACGCGGGGTTGCGTGACTTCAGGTAAGCGCCGACGCCGGCGACCGTTCCGCCCGAGCCGACCCCTGCAACGAACGCGTCGATGCGGCCACCCATCTGCTCCCAAATCTCTGGGCCGGTGGTTTCAAAGTGCGCACGCGTGTTGTCATCATTCGCGAACTGGTTGACGTAAAAGGATGTCGGGTCCTCTCGAGCCATTCGCTCTGCCATGTCTTGGTAGTACTCGGGGTGACCCTTGGCAACGTCAGACCTCGTGAGAACGACCTCGGCTCCCATCGCCCGCAAGTGCGCCATTTTCTCATCACTCATCTTGTCAGGCATCACAACGGTGAGCCGGTACCCCTTGAGGGCACCCACCAGCGCGAGCGCAATCCCAGTGTTGCCTGCGGTTGCTTCGATGATCCGTCCGCCAGGCTTCAGTTTTCCAGAGCGCTCGGCAGCGTCGACCATCGCGATAGCGATCCGATCCTTGATCGACTGCCCGGGGTTTAGGTTTTCGAGCTTGACAAAGAGTTCGCACGGCCCCGTATCGAGGTGAGTGATCTTCAACATCGGCGTATTGCCGATCATCTCGAGAATGTTGGAGAAGACGGGAGCAGTCGCTGCAGTAGGCATGATGCGAGTGTAATACTCACCTCGTGGAGTCCGCTGCCGACCCTGTTGTTGTGAAGACCGATCCGGATGGACGGATGGAGCTCATTCGGTCGAGCGACCGCCCTGGCCATGGGGCCGCCGTTGATTTTCGCAGGACGACCCTGCGTGGGATCGCATCGTCGCCACTCGTTCGCTCATGTGGAAGCAAGGGACTGCTACTTGACGCGACCGCGGGGCTCGGAGGGGATTCGTTTCTGCTCGCAGCGGCTGGATTCACGGTGACTTCGGTCGAGCGCTCGCCACTCGTCGCGGCAGTGCTACGGGATGGACTCAACCGAGCAGCCGCGAGCAAGAGTCTTGCTGCGATCGTGGGGCGGATCGAACTTCGTGAGGGCGATGCTTGCGCGCTCATCAAGGCGACGCCGAACGAATGGTCGGTGATCTATCTTGATCCGATGTATCCCGCCAAGCGCGGTAGCGCACTCGCCGCGAAGCCAATTCGACTTGTTCGCGGCGCCGTCGGACCTGATTCCGACTCCGACTCGCTGTTTCGTGCTGCGGCCGCCGCCGCCTGTGCACGCATCGTGGTCAAGCGCCCTCACCACGCCCCCACGCTCTACCCCAATCCCGATCTTGTGTTCGAAAGCAAGCTTGCGAGGTACGACACATATTTTCGTGAGGGCAAGTCGTTGAGCGAGTACGCCCGCGCGCGGCACACTCATCCATGAGCGTGCCGTGGCTCTATCTCGCGCAGTTGCCTTCGACCGCTCCGTCGACCTGTCGTGTGCACGCAGACGAGGCACGTCACGCGACGGGGTCTCGGCGACTGCGCGCAGGCGATGCCATCTGGCTCTTCAATGGATGTGGGGTGATCGCAAGGGCGCAGATCAGCGCGACCCATCACGATGGCTCGCTCGATGCCTCAATTGAATCGGTTTGCGCGTCTCCTCGTGAATTCCCTGACATCGAAATCGCCTCGGCGATTCCAAAGGGAGATCGACTGACGACGTTGCTCGAGTCGATCGCGCCGCTGGCGGCTTCGAGATGGACACCGCTGTTGTGCACGCACTCCGTTGTGACATGGTCGCACGCGAATGCACTGCGCGCAGGTCGGGTGTTGATTGCAGCGTGTAAGCAGTCTCAGCAGCCGTGGCTTCCTGTGGTGAGTGCCGAAGCATCGCCGATTCAAGTTGCGCGCGATGCGGTCGCGCGCGGAAGGATGGTGATCATCGCCTCGCCAAGTGGAGCGCCACTGGCGACCTGCATCGAGGGTGCGCAAGCGCTCACGTTGCTCATTGGTCCCGAGGGGGGATTCACCACCACCGAGGTCGAAGCCGTCGAATCGCTTGGTGGACGCTGCGCCTCGCTTGGAGGGGCGATCTTGCGAATAGAACTTGCTGTTGCCTACTCACTCGCAACCGCGAGAAGTGTGTCCCAGTCGAGAGAGTGACTCTCGAAACTGGGCAGAAACAGGCAGAAATGGAGCGTATCGGGGTCGAACCGATAACCTCCGCCTTGCAAAGGCGGCGCTCTCCCAATTGAGCTAACGCCCCAATGAACGATCCAGTGGATGATCACTAGGCTCGGGCAGTCTAACGAAAAATTGAAAACGCGTCGTCGGCGCGTCAGCCATCGTGCGAGCGTCAGCCATCCTTGCGGGAGGTCAGAAAGTCGATCGTCTTGGGAGTGATCGTGTCGAGTTTGAGCGAATCGTCGTAACACTTCTCGCCCTTGATGCCCAGCAATGTTCCAAGCATCGTCGAGAGTTGGAAGCCATCACCTGGAGCGACGTAGGAAACGGTCTGGCCCGTCGAGGGATCGACGAGTCGGAACAGCAGCGGCAGTCGAACGCCGTCATAGACGATCGATGCATTGAGAACTCCGACAGCCGTGTATTCGCTGCGCGCCTCGATCGCGAGTGCGACTCCATTGATCTGATCGCACTCACCGTTGAGGCGCGCACGAGTTGACTGCAGTTCGAAGATCTTGTTCTGAACCTCTTGCTGCACTTCAAGCTGTGCGATGCGGGTCGCGACGCGCCCCTTCATCGACGGATCATTGACGCACTCTGCGCTCAGCGCGACATACCGACCGTAGAGCGCGCCAAGTTCAGCATCCGCGAGCGGTTGTCCCTTTACCTTCAGCCATGTTGACTCGAGGTCGGCAAAGGTTGCACGGCGAGTCTCAGCAGCGATCTGCTCTGGACTCTTGGAGGGCGGAGCCACTTCAGCACTCTGCGTCGCATCGGCGAGTGATCCAGTCGCACTGGCATCAGCACCTTCGGGGTTGGCCGCGGTTTCTGTGCCAGCCTCACCAGTTGGCGCGGGTGCTGCCGAATCAGCCTCTGCGATCTTGTCGAAGCTTGCGGCCTCTGCAGCCGTTGCGCGACGCAGGAAGTTCGAGTTGATCCATCCCTCGCCAAAATCGGGCAAGCGAACTGTCCAGATCGATCCACGTTCAGTGTCGACTCTCGTGACGACCGTCAACGTCGCGCCCGCGTCGATCCGTCCAATCTGCTTCCATGAACTCTCAGGCGTCGACTCTGATCCGATGTTTGGAGCACGAAGCTCAGTGGTCGCAGTTGCGGTGATCGTGGCCCCATCGGCAGAAAGCTGCACACGCTGGTCTGCCGGAACGAATCCGGTGAGTTGCGCGAAGGCGAGTCCCGCTGTTTGCACGCGAGCCCATCCAAAATTTTCTTCGACAACGCGCACGACGTTTCCGCGGTTCATCTTGCCAAAGGGATACGAACTTTGCACGCTCGGGCCAGAGCGCACATACACATTGTCTGCAGTTACCGCGGCGAAATACGGAGTCGCAGCAGCACTCGCATCAGCCGACGCAGGTGCACTCGGTGCGCTCGGCGCTGGTGTTGATGACGTTGTTGGTGGTGGCGCGCCTTGTTGTGTTTGCACTGCTTGAGCGTGAGCTGCTCCAGCAAAAAAGGCGAACGCGACCAGGGGACCGGCTATCCGTGCTCTGTCCATGGCGCAATGATATGGTCTAGTATCCGAAGAATGCCAGTGGCAATGCGAAGTTTTTCGATGAGTTGGGCGGTTGCTGTGGCGTCGCTCGTCGTATCGCTTGTGGCATGCGAGTCGCCAATGAGTCGCTCGAGCGACGATCAGGGGGAGGCAGAGCTTCGCGAAGCGATTGAGGGTGCGATTGCCCGTCAGCAGGCCGCGCCGCTGGCGGATGACGCCACTCCTGCGCTCCAGCCCGCCACACAGATGCCATCGGATGTCTTCGAGAGTCTCAGTCAGCGAATTCCCGAGCTCGACGGACTCGGTCCGCAAGGGGTGCAAGGGGGGGTTGGACTCGACCTAGGACCAGACATCTCTGGATCAAGCGATCCTGAGGTGCAACTCAACCTGCACTCCGCGATCGCTTCGGCGGTGCGCAACAACCTTGGTGTGCAAGGCGCGCGCATCGAGCAGGCAGTCGCTGAAACTGATGTCGTGCGCGCAGAAGCGGCGTTCGACGCGGTTTTGGTCGCAAATTCGGGGTATCAGTCGAACAACATTCCTCCGCCACCACTCGACCTCGGCGGAATTGACAACGCGTTTACTCAAGAAAACAACCAAACCAGCCTCTCGACGGGAATCCAGAAACGGATGATCTCTGGTGGAACGCTTTCAGCCTCGCTGGACATGAATTACACACGGCAGGCGACGACGAGCATTTACGACCCTGCGAACTACTGGACCAACGCCGTGAATCTCAATCTTGCGCAGCCGCTGTTGCGCGGTTTCGGAAGTGATGTGAACGAGGCGCAGATTCGGTTGGCCCGCAATCGCGATCGAGCAGCGCTCGTCAACCTTCGCCAGTCACTTCTCAATGTGGTGCAGCAGACTGAAGTGCAGTATTGGACAGTGCTCCAGTCACGCCAGCAAGTGGTTGCCGCGGCGTGGCTGCTGAAGGTTGGGATCGAGGTGCGCGACATCCTCAAGAAGCGGATGAACTTCGATGCAACCGTCGCCGACTATGCGCTCGCCGTGGCGATCGTCGAGACGCGCCGCGCCAACTTGATTCGAGCTTGGCTCAGTTCGCGTGACGCGAGCGATCGGCTCAAGTTGTTGATGAACGATCCTGGGATGTCGGTCGGGTCGGACGCACTCGTTGTTCCGATCGATCAACTCGTGCAAGAGCCGATCCGCTACAGCGTGCGCGAAGCGGTCGTGACGGCGGTTGAACAGAATCCTGCGATCGCGCTCGCACTCCTGCGGATCGATGACTCGGCAATCTCGATGGTGGTCGCGGACAACGGGCGCCTTCCGCAACTTGATTTACAGGCGGGGGTTACGCTGACTGGACAAGACACGCTCGGCACCGGAACCGGGTCGTTTGATGGCGCGTTTTCAGACATCGCTGATGCGAACTTTGTCTCGTGGCTCGCGCAGTTTGCATTTAGCCAACCGATCGGCAATCGAGCCGCCGAAGCTGAGTACAGGCGAGCGCGTCTGCAGCGTTCTGCTGCTGTGATCGGATACCAGAGCGCGATCGAAAACGCAGTCTTTGCAGTGAAGACATCGCTTCGGGGGGTGACGACGAGCTTTGAGTTGATTGAGCAATCGCGTGCGAGCCGTCTCGCGGCCGCTGAGAGTTTGCGCGCGCTGACGGTGCTCGAGCAGACGCTCGCTGCGCTCACGCCGGAGTTTCTGCAGACGAAGTTTCAGGCGCAGGACCGACTGGCAGCGGCCTACGTCGCGCATGTCGATGCGATGGTCAATTACAGCACTGCGATGGCGCGGCTCTACAACGCAATGGGAACTGGCCTCACAATGAACCGGATCGACCTGCAGGTTGTCGAAGGGGCCCCCTGACCGTGGCCGCGGTGCTGCCGTACAACGACGAGAACATTGAACTCGCCGCATCGTCGGTTCGCGCAGGTGCGGTGGTCGCGTTCGCGACAGAGACGGTCTATGGGCTTGGCGCGGACACCTTCAACGAGAGTGCGATCGGCGCGATTTACCAGCTGAAAGACCGGCCCACGCGCAACCCGCTCATCGCGCATGTGATCGATCTTGCTACAGCCAAGCGCGTCGCGGAGGGTTGGTCGCGCAGGTCCATGAAACTGGTGAGCGCATGTTGGCCAGGACCGCTCACCCTGATTTTGCCAAGACATCGAGCTGTTCCGCCGGCAGCTGCGGGTGGATTGGACACAATTGCGGTGCGCAGCCCAGGACATCCGCTCGCCCGCAGTTTGCTCTATGCGGTGGGAGGACCTCTCAGCGCTCCGAGTGCAAATCGAAGTGGCGGCGTTTCGCCGACGACTGCACAGCATGTCGCGAGCGACTACCGCGAGCACACCGACCTAATGGTGCTCGACGGTGGACCGTGCAATCTTGGCATCGAGTCGACGGTCGTCGATCTGTGCGAGTCCAGGCCCGTCGTGCGCAGGCTCGGTGTTGTCACAATCGAACGACTTACAGAATTGCTCGGTCCAGTCGAAGTCGAGACGCCAACCGAGCAGAGCGCGAGCCCTGGCAGTGCGATGCGACACTACGCCCCGCGACTGCCCGCTGCGCTTGCGACCCACGACGAACTCAGCGCAATGCTCGCGACTGGAACTCCTGCGGCGGTGCTCATGTTTTCAGAGTCCGACATCGACCCGCGTCACACACGACTCGACATGCCAGGCGACGGAGATGGCTATGCCGCGCGCCTCTACGAGACGCTTCGCCGCGCCGATGCTTCAGGATGCGAGCGCATCGTCATCGAGTTGCCTCCGCAACACCATGGAGTCTGGGGCGCGATCATCGATCGGCTTCGGCGAGCAACGAGTGTGTGAGTACGACCAGCGGGCAGGGGCGAGTCACGACCAGTTTCGCATCGGAACCTGTACTCCCTGCGCATCGGCACACGCCCGGGCGACCGGATAGCCAGCGTCCGCGTGGCGAATCACCCCCATGAGCGGATCATTCGTGAGCACTCGACCGAGTCGCGCAGCGGCCTGTGGTGTTCCATCTGCCACGACGACCTGTCCAGCATGCTGCGAGAAACCGATCCCGACCCCACCGCCGTGATGAAAACTCACCCACGATGCGCCGCTTGCGATGTTGACCGCGAAATTGAGAAGGGCCCAATCGCTGACCGCATCGGTGCCATCGAGCATTCCCTCTGTTTCACGGTTTGGACTCGCCACCGACCCGCAGTCAAGGTGATCTCGACCAATCACCAGTGGCGCCGAAACGTCACCTCGTGCAACCATCTCGTTGAAGCGAGCTCCTGCACGGTCGCGCTCGCCGAGCCCGAGCCAGCAGATGCGCGCGGGAAGCCCCTGGTAGGCGACACGCTGCTGGGCCATTCGAATCCACCGGTGCAGTGACTCGTCGTGAGGGAAGAGCTCGAGAATCGCCTCATCGGTCGCGCGAATGTCTCGTGGGTCTCCGCTGAGTGCGGCCCACCGAAACGGGCCGCGCCCAACGCAGAACTGAGGTCGAATGAAGGCAGGAACGAATCCCGGAAATGCGAACGCATCAGAAAATCCGTGGTCGAACGCACGCTGTCGAATGTTGTTGCCGTAATCAAAGACTCGGGTGCCATGACGCATGAACTCGACCATCAGCCGAACATGTTGCTCGATGGTCGCCGTTGAAAGACGGGTGTATTCACACGGATCACGCTCGCGAAGTTGGTCCGCCTCGGCGCGCGAGAGCCCGCTGGGGTAATAGCCGCTGAGCACATCATGTGCGCTTGTCTGATCTGTCAGCGTGTCTGGACGAATGCCGCGCTCTCGGAGTCGTTGAAGCAGATCGACCGCATTCGCAACGACTCCGATGCTGATTGCCTCGCCGTTGCGCGCGCACGAAACTGCGCGCGTGATGGCAATGTCAAGGTCATCATGAATCTCATCGAGGTATCGATCGGTCACGCGCTTCTCGAGTCGCTCGCGACACACATCAGCGATGAGGCAGGTGCCCTGGTTCATTGTGATCGCCAAAGGCTGCGCCCCACCCATCCCACCGCATCCAGCGGTGACGTTGAGTGTCGCGCGTAATGTCCCGTTGAATAATTGCCGCGCGCCTTCTGCGGAGGTTTCGTAGGTTCCCTGCAGGATTCCCTGCGTGCCGATGTCGATACA
>SYHM01000211.1 GCA_005799205.1 Planctomycetia bacterium
ACAGCATCGCCTGGTGGGAACGAAATCACGTCGATTCCAGCAGGTTCGCAGAGTAATCCCGCGCGGCCAAACCAAGTGCCGGTTGCGTCCATGAACTTGCCTCGCCACGCCTTCGCGGTGCGTCGATGTTCCGCGTCGTACACAAAATGCACTTGTTCTTTGAATCCAACCGCAAAGCAGCGCGCGCTGAGCCCATCCATGAACGTGCCAAGCATGATCGGACGAGTCGTTGGCGCGAGCTCGTACGCGCTACCTGGCACGAGGCCCTTGGGTAGTGGCATCGAACTTCCAAGCGCGAGGTACGACCAGATCGCCGAGATCTGCTTCGCAGGATCGCCCCCCAAGATCTCAGTGTGCACGCGTTGCCCGGGTTGCCAGAACGACGGCATGCGGGTGCCTGGGTAAATCGCGGCTGGATTTCGCATGTACCTCTCGAACCACGAGTGGCGGATGCGCGCGTAGGTGTACGAGAGGTCGATCGCGGGGCTGCCAGCGGGCGCGTAACCGGCGCACCCATGACATGCAATACATGCGAACCCTTCACTGCCGACGAGTTGCTGTCCCTCAGAAATGACCTCTGGTCGCATTGGTGGATCACTCTCATGCGTTGGCGCGCGATCAGCCGCGGCGAAGAGCGCGCTCAGCGGCGCAGTCGACTTCGAACCAAAGCGGGGCATCCGCGCAAGCAGATATGGCCGAACTCTGCCGTGTCCGGCGAGCACTGTGTCGATCGCGCTGGTCCGAAGCTTTGCACCAGCATCGTCGAGTGTCGGGGGAACCCGCCCCTGTTCACCAATGTCCGCCGTGCCTTCGAAGTGCGAGAGAGTCTCTGCCGTTGGTTGTCCGACGCTGCTTCGGGCGTGGCAACCAGTGCAGTTGAGTGCAAGAAGGTGCAACGCGAGCGACTCGGTCGCAGGAAGCGCAGCGCGCAGACTATCGAGGTCAGCAAGGCGATTCTGTAGTGCAGTTCGTTCACTCGGTGAGAAGCCAAAGTCTGGGGCGTCTGATGCACGAGGGTGCTCACTCAGGCACCCGCGCGTGAGGTCGAGCGATGCAAGGGGCGACTCACGAGGATCGGGTCGAGGCGTCACCGCGCCGTCAGTCGCAGTCTCAGGAGAGCCGTGACACTGCGCGCATCCACTTTGCACAAAGAGGTTGCGGCCTCGTTGCACCCGTTGTTCGTAGCCGACGGCGGGAGCGTCATGCGCGTGAGTCACAGCGCGCAGTGGGATCGCCTCGCGCGTGTACGCCGACTGAGGTACGCGCTCGCGCTCGACTCCAGGACCCTTCCACTCGAGTCGCAGGTCTGCGTTACCCGCACCTTCAAAGTAAGTCACCAACAACTCATGTGGACCCGCTGGCAATTCGAGCGTTGCTGACTTCCAGTCGAAACCATGCACTCCGGGGCTCTCCATCAGCAGCGCGCCATCGAGCGTGAGGGACGATCCATCATCGCTCCCAAGCCAGAGGGTCCACATACCCGACGTAGGGATGGTCAGCGTTGTGCTCAGACGCATCCCCCACGCATCGGCGCGCGCGAATGGCGGAATGTCGATGTCGAGCACTGCATCCATGCGCGCGGGCAGAAGTGTTGCGCTCGGACCGGTGCCGATGAAGGCCCCTTCGAAGTATCGACACGAGACTCCGGGCGCTTTCGTGAGCGCGAATGTCCCATCAGTCGATTTGCCTTGGCCGCGAAGCAGGTAGGAGGCGATCGCGGTCGCTTCATCAATCGACAGTTCGAACTGCGGCATTTGTCCGCCAGGCCACACGCCAGCGGGATCGAGCAGAAACTGCACGAGTTCGGGCCGAGTCCACTTGTCGACGAGCCATGACTCGTCGGTGAGCGATCCCTCCGACCCAGCGGGATGGCAGGCGACGCAGCCGAGGGTTCCCCACAATCTCTCGCCGCTGTTGAGTTGCGCCGGAAAGGTGGACACCGCACTCACCACCGCGCGATCAACCGTGATGTCGATGGCGCGCCGCGATGCGAGATACGCGGCGAGATCTTCAATCGCTGTTCGCGAGTGATCGCCGCCGAGCCCTGACAACAGGTCTGGCATCCGCATTCCAGTCGAACCGACATGTGGATGCGACGCGAGGTACTTGGCGATCCATGCTTCACCCGCTCGGTCGCCGATCCCAGCCAGCGACGGTGCGGGAAGCGATCCTGCGTGAACCATCGACTCGGGGGCGCTGTGGCACGCGACGCAATTCGACCGAGCGATCAACAAGTCCGCAGTGCGCTGCAGATCTGAGGTCGCTCCTTCGAGACTCGCCTTTTCGGTTGATGGGTCACCGCACCCACACAGCACCGCGATTGCGAGCAGCGAAGGTCGAACGCAACAGATCACGCGCAGTCGCCGCGCCATCGCGTGAATGCTAATGACTCCCAGTGAGGGTTACGAGTCAATCTCGTAGGTCAGACTCACGACAGCCTTCACCGTCTTGTCGATCGTCGATGTGTCGCTGATTCCCCAATCGCTCACACTCGTCGATCCAAGCGGGACGATCTGAAAGACTCCTTGCGAAGCGCTCGTGAGTTCGCCAACACCACTATTCGATCCGTTGGCAAGCAGTGTCGCGCGTTCAAGCCCATTCTGCGTCGCTTTCTCAAGCAGCGTCATCTTTGTTGCTTCGAGTCCACCGAAGATGAAAGTTGGCGAGCCCGAACTGATCTGGACCCCGTCTCGCACGAGATCGGTCGCCTTGCGAGAGATGGCGCGAATTGCCTCGACGCGACTCGTTCGCACAAGCAGCGCCTGCGAGAGCATGTATCCCTCGATCGAGTTTGTGTTGTGCCCTTCTTTGTCTTGGGTGTAGAAGGTCGATGTATTCACTTCGAGTGGGGTGATCTCTGACTCGAGAAACCCATCAGCACGCACAAGCGCGTTTAGTTTCGCAAAGTCAACTTCGAGTTTCGCGAACGCCTCGACAAGTGTGGAGCCGCGAGCGCTCACCGTGCCGTACCACGACCCCCAATCTGAGACGACATTGACTTCTGCAACACCTTTCACTTGAATCGTCGCTGGCTCCTTCTTGAAGTTCGCAATCGCGCGGCCGAGCGACTGCGATCCAACGGTCACGCCTAGAGCGAGTGTGGCGCCAAGGCAAAACATGCCGAAGCCAAAATTCTTGACGAGCGGGGGAATGCGATAGATCAACGATTCAGACATGGGTGCGTCCTTGCAGCGATGCGTGCGATGTGCGAGCGAAGCGCGTCATCCATGGCGCGCTGGAGCGAAGAGTACCCCTCACCACACCGTTGGTCGAGGTCACCCGCGCGCTCGCCAGAGCGCGATCAACTCCGACTCGCGCTCGGCCGTGATGCCTGGCGCGCGACCTGACCCCCACGCGAAATCGGCGGGCCGCTCACCCTTCGTTGACTCAAAGTTCGCAATCGTGTCTCGTGCTGTTTCGCTCAGCGGGCGGCAGGTCAATCCATGCGAAAAGGCCTTCGAGCAGTTTGCGCATCCAGCGCCGGCGGTGTCCGGGCCGACTGGGATCCACAGTGGAAGCCCCATCCAGGGCTGCACGCTCTGCTCGAGCAGCCACGCCTCGTCGGCCCACACGAACTCGACCGGATCGCTCACCGCGCACTTGATGCCAGCGAGCATCTCTTCCATAAAGAGCGGGCCCTGCGGGCCGTTGGCGATGTAGGTGCCCGCGTGGCCATCCTCGATCAATCGAAGCATGAATGCTGCAAGATCGCGCACGTCAATGAACTGGACGCGCGCCGACTGCGGTTTCGCTGCCCGCGGTGCGAGCACGCTGCCGCCCCTTGCAATTCTTACCGGCCAGTAGGTAAACCGATTCGAGTCATCACCCGGCCCGACGATGAGTCCAGGACGAACGATGCACGTTGTCTGAGGCAGGATCGCCTGCGCCGCCTGTTCGCAGAGCGCCTTCAGCGGTCCATAGCTCTCACCAGTGATCTTCTCTGTCGTGGGGTCGGCAATTGTGCTGACAGGCGTTGACTCGTCTGGCGCGATCGACAGATCTGAAAAGACCGAGATTGTCGAAACGAGTTGGTAGAAGCGCGTCACGGAACTGAGCAGTTTCGCTGAGGCGGTCGTGACGCGAGGCACATAGGAAGAGTTGTCGATGACGGCATCCCACTTCGCTCCTGCGGCGATCGCCTTCTCAAGGCTCGCAAGTCCGTCACCCTTCGCAGGATCGCGGTCACCACGAAGCTGCACGATCGACTTGTACTTGTCGCCATCGAAGAGCGTTGGCGCACTCTTGCCGCGGTTGAACAGAGTGATGTGCCATCCCTTCGCAAGCGCGAGTTCGACGAGGTGCGGACCGAGGAACCCAGTGCCGCCAAGAATGAGAAGTTGCATCGTGTGTGTCCTTGCGATGGCTCGAATCAGTGAGCGGGAGTGCGCAGGCGAAAATTGGCAGACTGTGAAAGGAACGTCTTTGGATTCTCGAAGCTCACCTTGCGGATGATGTCAGCGAGGTGGCCACGCCTTCGCATTTCGTCGCGACACTTCGGCACCGCAAGCGGATCGCTGATTCCCCAGTCCGCAGCAGAATTGATCCAGATTCGGTCAGTGCCATGCATCTCGAAGATGTCAGTGGCACGCTGCGGGGTGCACTTGGTATCTGGATAGAGCGTCATGCCAGCCCAAAACCCGCGGTCGAGCACCATGCGGACGGTGTGTTCTTCAACATGGTCAATCAACACTCGACCTGGTTCGACTCCGTGGTGGCGGATCGCATCGAGAATGAGTCGCGTGCCCTTCAACTTGTCTTCAAGATGTGGGGTGTGCACGAGAATGAGTAGGTTGCGCGCCTTGGCAAGCGCGATGTGCTCTTCGAGCACCACAAGTTCATTGCGAGAGTTCTTGTTCAGCCCGATCTCTCCAATGCCAAGCACGCTTGGGCACTCGAGAAACCGGGGTATCTCGGCCAGTACTTCGCGGGCGAGCCCGATGTCCTCGCTCTCCTTTGGATTGATACAGAGCCACGTGTGGTGCGAGATGCCAAACTGGGCGGCACGCTTGGGTTCTGTTTCAGTCAGTTGCCTGAAGTAGTCCACAAATCCCTGCGCGCACGATCGGTCGTACCCAGCCCAAAACGCCGGCTCAGTAATCGCGACACAACCAGCAAGCGCCATGCGCTGATAGTCGTCGGTCGTACGCGACACCATATGGACATGTGGATCGATGTACATGCGTGTCAGCTCACGGTGCCGAGGGCGGAAGCCGCACAGCACCGACTGCTCCCTTGGTGTGCGCATGCGCGATTGGCTCGAGGGAGTGATCGCTCCACAACTCAAGCACGCGCCGCGCACGTTCGGCGTGACCATCGCGAAGCAGGTCGAGTGCGGCACAGAGCGCGCGAATGCGGACGTCGTCAGTCGTCGCAGATGAGGCGATCCCTTCAGCGAGCGCGGCACGATCGAATCGATCGAGAAATGCCGCAATATCAACCACCTTCGCGCGATGCTCAAGGAACGCGAGATCAGCAACCTGTTCAGCGCGAAGCGGAATCGACATGCGTGGCATCCTAAGGGGAAGCGCGTGGCGCAAGCGCAGCCGCGGCAGCCGCAAGAATCGCGTGATCAATCTCGTGCACCTCAGATGCCGACCCCATTGATCGCAAGTGCGTCACGGTGAGTTGCCCACCAAGGTGCTCTCGAAACTCCTCGAGCCCTTGTGCGAGGTGATCAACACGCATCAACAGAGGATGCCATGTTGGAAGCGCGAGCGCATGGAGGCAGTTTCTGATTCGTGCTGCAATCTCAGCGTCGAGCAGATGCGAGAGCACGGCATACTCGCAATCGAGTGCGATCCCGATCGCGACCGCCTCGCCGTGAGTGATTGCGTAGTCGCTCAGTGACTCGAGCTTGTGCGCCGCCCAGTGCCCGAAGTCGAGCGGGCGCGCTTCGCACAACTCGAAAGGGTCGCCGCTTTGCGTGATGTGGTCAAGGTGAAGCGTCGCACTGCGGGCAATGATCGGCATCGCGGCGGAGTAGTCGCGCGCGCGAATGCGCGAGGCATCGCGCTCAATTGCGTCGAAGAGTGCTGGATCCTTGAGACATGCAATCTTGACCGCCTCGCTGAACCCCGAGAGAAAGTGCCGATCGGTCAGCGTGTGGAGAAAGAGTTCGTCGGCAATGACAGCCCAGGGCACCGCAAACGTTCCAATGAAGTTCTTCTTGCCAAAGTGGTTGATGCCGTTCTTGACACCCATTGCGGCGTCGTCCATGGCGAGTGTTGTGGTAGGAAGCCGAATGAGCCGCACGCCGCGATGGGCAATCGTCGCACCGAATCCGACTGCATCAAGGACGGCGCCGCCCCCAATAGCCAGCACGAAACTCTTGCGATCGATGCCGTGGAGATCAGTGGCAGCAAGCACCTGCTGCGCAACACTCATCGAGTTCTTTGATGCCTCGCCTCCTGAAACAACCTCGATCATCCGAAGCGATGGCAGTGCCTCGCCCGCGTGAGTGCGTGTCGCGAGATATTGCTCGAGCCGCGTGCCAAGGTCAGGGTGCGTGTGCGCGACTCCTTCGTCGACAAAGGCGATGAGGCGACGCTCGGCGCTCTGAGAGAGCACTTCAGCGAGTGCAGGGTTCGCCGGGTCAAAGACATCGCGCGTAAACGCCACGCGGTGTTGACAATCAACCTGAAATGAACGGCTCTGTGGCATCGCTGTGAAGAGCGAGAAGGATAGATACTCAACGAAAGAATGCCACGGCGGAGGGCGTTCCGCCGTGGCGTGGTACCCGCGACAACGCGTCGCAGGGGTGCCCGCACTGAAGCGGGCACGCAGGAGATTCGGTTGCGTTACTGCATTGGGCGAGCCCCAAGGGTCGCGAGGGTTGTGAGCGGCTTGCCAGCGCGCGTCAGTTCAAGGGTGATCGACGATTGTGGCGGATGACTCGCAATCACGCGCATGACCTGGGAAGGACTCGTCGCCGCATCGCCATCGACTGTGAGCACGATGTCACCGCGCTGTAAGCCCGCGCGTGCCGCGGGCGTGTCGGCCGCCACCGCTGCGATCAGTACCCCCTCTGCCGATGGTGTGGCGACCGGCCGCATCGAAACGCCAAGCCATCCACGAGGAACCGCCTTTCCCTTGGCGAGCGCATCAACCACACGCGTGACGATGTGACTTGGGATGGCGAATCCAACCCCCGAGCTGCCACCGCTCGCAGAGGCGATCCCGCTGTTGATGCCGATGACCTTGCCATCAAGATCGAGCAGTGGGCCCCCAGAATTGCCTGGGTTGATCGCGGCGTCTGTCTGGATGTATTCCTCAAATGTTGAGAGTCCCATGCCATCGCGGCCCTTTGCACTGATGATGCCAGCGGTGACAGTCTGTTCGAGGCCGAAGGGACTACCGATCGCAAGCACCCAATCACCGGTCTCTGCGTTGACCGAATCGCCGAACACCGCTGGAGTGAGATCAGTCGCCTGAACGCGAATCACCGCGAGGTCACTCTCGGGGTCCGTGCCGATTCTCGCAGCGCGAAACTCGCGTCCATCGGCGAGTTGCACTGAAATCTCATCACTCGCGGCGACGACATGGTTGTTCGTGACGATTAGTCCATCCTTCGAGATGATCACGCCCGTTCCCTCACCACGACCTCCGTGCGCCCGTGTTGTGATGGCGACAACGGAAGGACCCGCCTTGCGCGCGACTTCACGAAAGCAGCGCGAAAGTGCGCGCGCGGCGTGCAGATCAGCAGCCGCCTGCGCGTGAGTTGCCTCAGTCGATGTGCCGGTGCACTCAGCGCGTCGTTCGCCAAGCGCTCCAAGCAGTGCGAGAAGCGCGAGTGTTGCGCATGCTCGTTGTCCTAGTCCCGTTCGTGCTGACTCGCCCATTTCCATTCCTCCTGTGCCGAGCGTTACGCCGCGCCGGCGATCGAGGTTCAATGGATCGACGAAAGTCTGTGCAAGCAAATGCTTGCTGCAACTGCGGCGTTCAGCGAATCGACCCCAGGTGCAATCGGAATGCGCACTCGGTCAGTCGAAATCGCTTGAACTGCCGCCGAAATGCCCTCGTACTCGCTGCCCACGACGAGGACGGTGGGAGGACTGGTCGTGGCGCGGCCATCGAACGAAGCGATGTCGCGCGCATCTCGCGTGCACACCGCTGCGAGGACGCGCAAGTCGCGGCGCGCTGTGCGCATCTGGGCGAGCGACGCTGCAAGATCGTCGCACACGACGAATGGAGTGCGCAACGCGTATCCCATCGAAACACGCACGACCTTTCGATAGAGCGGATCGTGCGACGTCCTTGACAAGAGGACGCCATCCACACCGAATGACGCAGCGCCTCGGAAGATCGAGCCGACGTTGTCCATGTTGTTGACGCCGTCGAGTGCGATGAGAAGTGTCGCAGTGGTGAAAGGTGCGCTGTCGACCCTGCGCCCATCAAGGCTTGCCCGTCTTCCGATCGCAAGTACCCCGCGGTGCACATCAAAACCGGCTGTGTGGCGCATGAGGGCATCGTCGACCACAAACACCTCCGGTGGCGGACTCACAGCGCAATCACACGCAGCAAGAACACGTGGTGCGAGGCGATCCGATGCCAGCACACTCTTGGTCAGCCCCGGGATTGCAATCATCTGCTCAAGAATCGCAATCGTCTCGCCGACAAAGACACCTTGCGCGCGGCGCGATCCTGAAAGGTCACGCTCACGCAGAAAGCGGTAGTCGCCGAGGCGCGAGTCGTTGATGTCTGTGATCCGAGTCGACTGCACTTCGTGCTACTACGTGATCTCGCCCGGGTTTTCGAGCAGCCGAATCACTTCGTTGAGAAAGCGAACTGCTTCAGCGCCGTCGACGACGCGGTGATCGCAGCCAATCGACAGGGGGAGCACGAGACCTGCATAGAACTTGCCATCTTTCACGAGGACCCGCTCGCGTGCGCGACCCCCCGCGAGAATCGCGACCTCTGGATAGTTGATGATCGGGGTCGCGAACATGCCGCCGTATGAACCAACATTCGAGATTGTGAAGGTGCCGCCGAGCGACTCTTCGCGAGAGATCGATCGGTCTTTGCACTTGCTCGCGAGCGAGCGAATCTTGGCTCCGAGCTCAACGGCGGAGAGTCGGTCTGCATCGCGGATCACTGGCACCATGAGGCCGGACTCAGTATCGACGGCGACGCCGAGATTGATGACTCCTTTGATGAGGATCTCGTTGGCGGCGTCATCAACATTCGCGTTGAGCGATGGGAACGCCCGCAGCGCGCGACACACCGCGATGATCACGAACGGAAGCAACGACATCTTCTCGCCCATGACCTTTGAATACTCGCGTCGCTTCAAGTCGAGCTGCGTGATATCGGCCTCATCCACTGCCGTGAAGTGGACGGCGGTTTGAATCGACCGCGAGAGCGCTTCGGCGATCTTTCGTCGCATCCCTCGGAATGGAATTCGTTTCGAGACACCATCGGTGTCAACTGGCGGAAGGTTCGCTGGTATCGGAATCGCACGCGCTGCGAAGCCGGCGCCGCTCGCCGCTGCTGGGGAACTGCCTTGCCGTTTCGCAGCCCCAGGCGCGCTCGCTGCAACATCAGCAGCAGTGACGCGACCGCCGCGACCAGTGCCCCCAACCGTGTTGATGTCAATCGAAAGTTCGCGCGCAATGCGACGAACAGCAGGAGTCGCAAGCGCCTTTCCAGCGACCTTGACGGTGTCGTGCTCGCTGTCACGACGAGCGAATCGACTGCCCACGGTGAGAGTGCCCTGCATGCTGCCGACGACGGTCCCTTGGTCTTCGTCAGCGGCCTTACTCTGAGCGCTCGTCGCTGCGGCCGGCGCAGTCGCTCCGGCGCGATAGCGCACGAGCACTGCAGCGACCTTGATGATGTCGCCCTCTTTGCCGCAGAGTTCACTGATCGTTCCAGCCCATGGGCTCGGAACTTCAACAAGTGCCTTGTCGGTTTGCATCTCAGCCATCGGCTGCGATTCCTTGACGACATCGCCAGGATGCACGAGCCAACGAATGAGTTCGGCTTCAACCAATCCTTCGCCAAGGTCTGGAAGAAGAAAGTGACTCTTGTCTGCGGGTTGTTTGAGTCCAGCCATGGGATGAGAATAAGCCTTCGTGGGTGGGGGAGGTTCGATCAGTACGAGAGCGCCGCGTCGATCGCACCCGAGATGCGAGCCGCATCGGGCATGTAGTTGAGTTCGAGCTTGTAGTAGGGCATGATGGTGTCAAAACCAGTGACGCGCTGCACTGGAGCTTCGAGGTAGAGAAAGCAGCGTTCCATGATCTGCGCGGCGACTTCTGCTCCCATACCACCAGTGCGAGGGGCCTCGTGCACTACGACGCAGCGCCCAGTCTTCTTGACGCTCGCCTCAATTGCATCGAGGTCCATCGGGTAGATCGTGCGCAGGTCAATCAGCTCGATCGAGCGAGAGGATTTCTCGATGCTTTCCATGCACTGAAGCACGCTTGCTCCCCAGCTGATGACGGTGAGGTCGTTGCCCTCGCACACCACACGCGCCTTTCCGATCGGAATGGTGTATTCGTCTTCAGGAACCTCTTCGCGGTACGCGCGGTAGATGCGCTTTGGCTCGAAGAAGATGACAGGGTCGGGATCGCGTATCGCGCTGATCAACAGCCCCTTCGCGTCGTACGGCGAACTCGGCATCACAACTTTGAGTCCAGGCTGATGCGCGTAAATCGTCTCAGGAGAATCGCTGTGTAACTCGGGAGCGTGAATGCCGCCGCCGACAGGAACACGGATCGTCAAAGGCACCGTGTTGGCGCCGCGAGTGCGTGTGCGCATGCGTGCAGCATGGCTGCAAATCTGGTCGTACGCCGGCCCGAGAAATCCGTCGAATTGAATCTCTGGGATCGGTCGTAGCCCAGCCATCGCGAGCCCGATCGATGTACCGATGATTCCGCTCTCGGCGAGCGGGGTATCGACGACACGGCGAGCGCCGAAGCGCTTGTGCAATCCTTCAGTGACTCTAAAGACGCCACCGTTGGCACCGACATCTTCGCCGAGCAGCAGGACGCGCTCGTCGCGCTCCATTTCTTGAATGAGTGCGAGGTTGATCGCTTGAACAAGGTTCAGATTTGCCATGATTCAGTGTCCTTTCGTCGCAGCGGGAAACTCAGATGCGAGTGAGTGGGTCTGCATCGTGTCGCGCTGATGCTCTAGGTCGGGCGAGAGTTCGGCGAAGGTGTAGTTGAAGACATCTGAGACCGCAGGAGCAACAATCTCTTCGGCGCGTGCGACCGCTGCAGTGACTTCGGCCTCGATGCGTGCTCGCATCGCTTCTTGCTTCGATGAGTCCCACAGCTTCTTGCGTTCGAGCAGGATGCGGGTGCGTAGAAGCGGATCCCGTTCCTTCCAGACATCGACCTCGGCCTGATCGCGGTAACGCCGCGCGTCGTCGGCGGTCGTATGGTCCCCGAGTCGGTAGGTCACCATTTCGATGAATGTTGGCCTCGACTCGTCGCGTGCGCGCGCCGCAGCGAGCTTGACCGCATAGGCGCACGCGAAGAGGTCGTTGCCATCGACCTGCATCACAGGCATTCCGTACGCGATGCCGCGCTGTGCGACTGTCGGTGCGCTGCACTGAATCTTTCCAGGCACGCTGATCGCCCAGAAATTGTTCTGGCAGCAGAAGACAACAGGAAGCTCGAGGTTGGCTGCGAAATTCGCTGCTTCATGAAAGTCACCCTCGCTCGTGGCGCCATCGCCAAAGAAGGTGCATGCGATCTGCTTTTCACCGCGGTACTTGGATGCCCACGCGAGGCCAGCCGCATGCAGCATCTGCGTGCCGATTGGGACCGCGATTGGGGTCGCGAAGTGTGCACGCGGCATCGCGTTTCCGCGCTCGTCACCCATCCAGTGCAGGAGGATTGATTCCATCGGAACCCCGCGCCAGAAGAGTCCACAGTTTTCGCGGTAGCAGGTGACGAGCCAGTCATCGTTGTTCAGCACATAGGCGGCAGCGAGGCTTGTCGCTTCCTGCCCCATGTTCTGCGGATAGGTTCCCATGCGACCTGAGCGCTGCAACTTGAACGCGACTTCATCGAGGTAGCGGCACGAGGACATCGCCTCATAGAGTTTCACGAGGTCGTCGTCGGGGATCAGCCCAGCGCCGAGTTTCTCGTCGAAGTTTCCATGCTCATCGAGGATCGAAATGCGCTCGATCTCAAGTTTCAGGATGCTCGTCTTTGGCATCGAAAAAGTGTAGCGGCGAGCGCGAGTTACACCGAGTCACGGCTTGAACAACCGCCGCGAGTTATCGCGCAGCGACAAGCCCATCCGCACGGGAGTCGCTCCCGCCCATCCATCCATCAGCGAGCGCAACAATCGCTTGCCCTCGTCCAAAGGTCACAGATCGCTCAGAAGCAGTTGAAATCTCGTGACCCCGTGATTCAAGCGACGACACCGTGTCGGCGGGGAACCCTGGTTCGAGTTGCACGCGGCGGCCGCGCATCCACTGCCAACGTGGGGCATCAAGCGCTGCCTGCGCATTCTGATGATGATCAACCATGCGCGAGATGACCTGCGTGTGACCCTGCGGCTGCATGAAGCCCCCCATCACACCAAATGCCATCGCTGCGTGTTCACCACCATCATGAACGCGCGTGACAAATCCTGGAATGATGGTGTGGTAGGGGCGTTTGTGTGGTCCAACACAATTGGGATGCCCGAGTTCAAGGTTGAAGCATGCGCCGCGATTCTGCATCGCGATGCCCGTGTGTGGAATGACGACTCCTGATCCAAACCCCATGTAGTTGCTCTGAATGAACGAGATCATCATGCCGCGCGCATCAGCGGCGCAGAGGTAGACCGTGCCGCCTGGGCGCGGAATGCCGCTGCTGAAATCCTGCGCGCGAGCGCGGTCGATTCGCGCAGCGAGCGCGGCAATGCGCGCAGGTTCGAGGAGTTGCTCAACCGTAATGCGCATGTGCCGCGCATCGGCAACGTGGGCGTGAGCATCGGCGAAACCGAGTTTGATCGCTTCGATCGAAATGTGGAGCGCATCAGGGCAGTCGGGCGAGAGGGCTGCGACGTCGAAGTGTTCGAGGATCGCCAGTGCCACAAGCGCCGCGAGTCCCTGTCCGTTTGGAGCGATCTCGTATGCGCGATATCCCCTGTACTTCTGTGAAATCGGTGGTGACAGATCGCTTGTGTGTGATGCGAGATCACTTGCTCGAAGGTGGCCACCCTGGGCACGCGATGCAGCATCGATCGCGGCGGCAAGTTCTCCCTCGTACATCGCGCGGCCGCAGCTCTGCGCGATCAGTTCGAGTGTGCGCGCGTGATCGGGAAGGACCATGCGCGTCCCCGCCTTCGGGGCTGCGCCATCCTTGAGGAAAGTCCGTGACCACTCGGCGGTCCCGGAGCGACTTGCGTAAGTCGCAGCAGCGCGTTGCCAGAGCGCCGCTGTGAGTGGAGCGACCTGAAAACCACTGCGTGCGTACTCGATCGCGGGAGCGAGCAGGTCTGCGAATGGGAGTCTGCCAAACTGCTTTGAGAGATCTGCCCACAGCGCAATCTGTCCTGGCACCGTCACGGGCAGCCAGCCTTCGGTGGGCATCGAACTGTCGGCCGAGAAGTGCTCGCGGGTGAGCGCGGTCGGTGAGCAGCCACTTCCATTGGCGGCGTGCAGTTGCGCGCCATCCCAGACCAGTGCGAAGGCGTCTCCTCCAAGGCCGTTCGTTGTGGGCTCGACGACCGTGAGAACTGCTGCGGTGGCGATCGCAGCATCGACGGCCGATCCGCCGCGCCTCAGCATGTCGAGACCAGCCTGTGCTGCAAGCGGCTGACTCGTCGCGACCATCTCGCGACCGAAGACGGGTTGCCGCTGCGACGAGTACGAAAGTGCGCTCGTCCACGGAATCGCGCCTGGCAGCAACTCCGTACTCACGCTGTCATCTCGTAAAAAAACTTAGCGAGCGCCCGCAAGCGGCGCAGATTTGCGCTGACGTGCAGCGTCGATTCGGCGCCGTGCGTACGAGATCGCCGCATCCGATGTGCTCGCCGCATTTGCCGATTCGCGCAGAACAGTCAGCGTCGTCTCTTCGATCGCTGACACCTTCTGATCGATGACCGCTTCAGTCATGCCCAGGTGGAGTCCGCCGAGGCGAATGAGTCCGCCCGCGTTGGCGATGAAGTCTGGGGCGTACAAGATGCCGCGCTGCTTGAGCAGGGCGCCGTCCTCGGTTGGATTGAGCAGTTGATTGTTGGCTGTTCCGCAAATGATCTCACAGTGAAGATTTGAGATCGTGTGGTGGTCGAGCATTCCGCCCATGGCACATGGGGCGATCATGTCGAGTTTCTCGGTAAAGAGATTGCGGTCGTTGCCGAGCGCAACGCATCCGAGTTCTTCGACGGCACGCTTCATCGATGGCACATGCACATCGGTGACCATGACGGCGGCGCCAGCGGTCCGCAGCAGCTTCGCGAGCTTGTAGCCCGTTGCGCCGCACCCTTGCACGCCAACCGAGAGGTTCGAGAAGTCGACTTTGCGGCCGAGTTGGCGCAGACAGGCCTTCATCGAGTTAAAGCATCCCTGTGCGGTCCATGGGCTTGGATCACCACCATGCGAGACCGCCTCGCCTCCCATGATGTGGCGGCACTCCTGTGCCATCCAGTCGCAGAACTGTGGGCTCACGCCGACATCTTCTGCAGCGATGTATGCGCCACCATGGCTCTCAACGAAGCGGCCCATCGCTCGTCCCTGTGCTTCGGTTGGTTGCTCACCTGCGCGCGGGAGCAAGATGATGCTCTTGCCGCCACCAAGCGCGAGATCGGCCGCGGCAGCCTTGTAGGTCATTCCCTCAGAGAGCCGAAGCACATCAAAGAGTGCATCGCTCTCAGAGACATAGTGAAAGCGGCGAGTTCCCCCGAGTGCATTTCCGAGCACAGTCGAATGAATCGCGATGACTGCGCGCAATCCAGTTTCTGGATCATTGAGAAACGAGATGCGTTCGTGACCGTGCTTGACCATGCTTTCGAGAACCTGCATTGAATGCTCCGTGGATTGAAGAGTGGGTGAAGAAGACGAGAGGTAACTTTTCAGTGGACCGAAGCCCGGAAGGTCGAAGGCTATCCGAGTGGGGTCAGATCTTTGCACCAGAAAAAGTGCTTCCAGAGCCGAACTGCTTGATGCCTTGGGTCGCCACTGGCAGCCCAGTGCCCCGCGCCGCCATGACTGGTGTGCGCTCAGGAATCGAGTAGTGCGCGTTGCTCATGCCGTCCGCCTGCTCGAGCACCGAATCAGCACAAGTGCGGGCTTGAGAATCGATGTTCCAGCGCAGTCCGCGCACCGCCTCGTCGATGTTGGAGTTCGCAATCGCGCAGAGGTGGTCGACGACAGCCAACTCGTGGGCGAGTTCTTTGCCGCTGAGGCCAGCGCGCAGACGCGCATCGCACTTGCTGAGCGAGCAGGCGATCGCATGAATCCACAGCGCAGAATTCGAGAGACGCGCTTGAATGAACTGGTTCGTGATAAGCGACTCCTCGTGCTCCTTAAACATCATCTTCACGTTGTACGAGTGATCTCGAATGCGAAACATGAGTTCTTGCGCATAGCGCTGCAACTTCGGATGGATCGACTCGAAGCGAGGCACTGACCTGCGCATGCCGAGGAAGAGTTCGCCGCCGATGCGCGCAGCCGCGCCCAGCTGCTTGAAAGGCTTCGCTTTCAACTGCAACATCCACTCGCCGAGTTGCTTTGATCCATACGCAAAGATGAACGAGTGCATCACCTCATTCGCGCCTTCGACGATCGTGTTGATTCGAGAGTCGCGCCAGATGCGCTCGATATTGTTTTCGATCATGTACGACTCACCGCCGAGAATCTGCATCGCGTCGTCAACCGTTCGAAATCCGTACTCGCTGCAGAAGACCTTGCACATCGCCGTCTCAAGCATGATGTCCTCGTCGTTTCGGTCGAGAAACCCAGTGGTCATGTAGAGCATCGCATCCATGGCGTAGACGTACGCCGCGCTGCGCGCGAGCCGTTCCTTGACAAGATCGAACTCGCCGAGGTTGCGGTCGAACTGATGGCGGTACTTGGCCCATTTGGTCGCCTGCTCGAACGCATACTTTGCTCCACCGATCATTCCAGCGGAAAGTGTGCACCGACCGTAATTCAAGCAGGTCAGTGCGACGATGAGCCCGCGGCCCTCCTTTGAGAGCAGGTTTTCACGCGGCACTTTGACGTTCGTGAGGCGAATGCGTGCCTGCCACGTTCCGCGAATGCCGCACTTGGCACGGTTACGACTGAAAATCTCAATGCCCGGCATGTCGGGAGTGCAAATCAGCGCGGTTACTCCCTCCTTGACTTTGCCGGTCTTTGGATCTGTCACCTTCTGCTTGCACATCACAGTAAAAAGGCCGCTGAGTGCCGCAGATGTGGCCCACTTCTTCTCGCCATTGAGGATGTAGTGCGTGCCGTCTTCACTGACTTCGCAGTGAGTCTCCTGTCCTCCCGCGTCGCATCCGACATTTGGCTCGCTCAGACAGAATGCGCTGAGTGTGTTGGTAGCCATGCGTGGCAGGTACTTGGCCTTCTGTGTCTCGTTGCCGAACAACATGAGGGCGCGGCATCCAATCGATTGGTGTGCCGAAACGAGCACGGCGGTTGACCCACACGTCCGGCCGATGCGTTCGAGCACACGGTTGTAACTCGTGATGCCGAATCCGCCGCCACCGTACTGGGTCGAGATGGTCATGCCGAGCACTCCCAAGTCGAACAGGCGTGTGATCACCCAGTCAGGAATGTGCTGATCCTGATCGATCTCATGCGTGGGATGCTCGGTCGTCAGGTAATGGTCGAGTTTGACGAGCAGCGCATCGCAGCGGACGGTCTCTTCACGCGCGATGGAGGGATATGGAAAGAGCAACTCTTCTCGAAAATTTCCCCAGAAGAAGTTCTTCACCGCTCCCATCGTCGATGGATCTGGCCCGAGCATCTCCTGTGCCGCTTCGAGCTGCTTGCGGTCCTTGGCTGAGACGTTCTTCAGGCTGTCGGCGATGTTTGTGGTGCTCATGGGGTTTCGCAAGATACAGGCAACCCCATCCCAAACCACCCCACGCCCGACCCATTCAAAATGAAGAATTATGCGGCGGGTTTTAGGAACTGCGCCAACTGCTCTCGCGCAAATGGAGTGTGGCGAAGCGCAACCAGGTGGGTGCGTTCGGCCGCGAGAGCGGCGAGCCATCCAGCGCGCATGCCTGTCTCGACGCAGTCAAACACCGCATGGGTTGCGGGAGTCGCAGCAAGTTCGGCGCGCGCGCGCTCCAGCCCCTTCGCGACTGATGCCGAGTTCGTCGGATTGATCGCGCGAGGATGCGCGCGCGATGTGGTTCTCGGATGATTGGTCATCCATGTGAGCGCTGTCTTGAGCGCCTCGTCGCTCGACGATGCGCTCTCATCGAAGAGCCCGGTCGGAATCGAAGTGACAGGATTCGTGCGACCCGACGCAGTCTGGATGATTGCGTCTGCTGGATCGATGCGCGCGGGCAGCATCTGTGTGCCACCCCATCCTGGGCAGATCCCAAGTGAACACTCTGGAAGTCCGATCCTCCATGGCTTGTCGCCCGCCCCTGGCAACACCCCGATGATGCCATCGCAGTGCATCGCGAGTTCAAGTCCGCCACCGAGCGCGGCGCGATGGACGAGTGCAACGGTTGGGCACGCGATCGTGTGTAGCCGAGCGAATGCGTCGGCTCCGCGCTCGAGGTATCGGTGCAAGGCCTGATCATCGAGCGCGTCGATTTCGGCGAGGTCTGCCCCGGCGACGAAGACACGATCACTCGCAGATCGCAGAACGAGCCCGCTAGGCTTCTGCGTGGCGACCGCGTCGAGCGAGAGCGCGATTTCTTCGATCAGCCACGAATCGAGCACGACGACTCCTCCTCGCGGCTTCGAGGGGTTCGCAGTGAGTGAAACGATGGCGACGCCATCACGAGTCATTTCGAGTGGAAGCATCGTTATCTCGCAGAGGAAGGGGGTGTTGTCGTCGCTTGAAAGTGGCGGGCAAGATGGGCTTGCGCTTCGGGACCTGCGATGACGCGCGCAGAAAGCTCGGCCGCCTCGCGAGCGATCCGCGCATCATTCGACCCATCAAGCTCGTTCAGCATCCGCTTCGTGCAGGCGATCGCGTGCCGGCCCCCACGCATCAGTCGCGCCACAAGTTCTGCCGTTGCTGTTTCGAGTTGGTCTTGGGCGACGCAGTGCGTCACAAGGCCGCGTTCGAGCGCCTCTTCGCCGCGCAT
>SYHM01000212.1 GCA_005799205.1 Planctomycetia bacterium
CGCGCATCGTCGTACACAGCAGCGATACTCGACCCAGGCAAAATGTCATGAAACTGATGCAGCAAGACGGTCTTCCAGAGTGCATCAAGTTCTGCGAGCAGCGCGCGTTCGCGCGACCGTGCCATTGGAGCAAGCACCGCGAGCATTTCGACTTGCCGCAACAACCCCTCTGCCTGTCGATTGGCCTGCTTGATCCACCGCTGTGTTGTGTAGGTGCCGCGGTGCGCCTCGAGATAGAGCTCGCCATCCCAGACAGGAATCGGATCGCCTCGCTGCGCGCTCGCGTGTGCGAGGGCGTGCAGGTCACCGCAGAAATCGCGTGCGCTTGCGTGGGTTGTCGACGGAATCCCCGCGCACTGGGCGGCAATGAGCGTGCGTTCAATCTGCATCGGATCGGGACCGCCTCCGCCATCCCCCCACCCGTATGGCTGCAGGTACGTTCGGACGCGCCCCTTGTCGAACGTCTCGATGTTTGCTGCAGCTGCCGTGAGGTCCTTTGGAAGAAAGTCGCTGTTGTAGTTGTGGCCTGGAGTGAAATGCGAAAGCACCTCTGTGCCATCGAGCCCGCGCCAATTGAAGGTCACATGTGGAAAGCGATTCGTGCCGCTCCAGATCATCTTGTTCGTGATGAAGGTGTCGAGACCTGCTTTCGCGATGATCTGCGGCAAACATGCTGGGAATCCGAACGTGTCAGGCAGGTACAAGAACCGTTGTGGTGCGGATGCTCCGAAGTGGTCGCTCCACCAGCGCGATCCGTGCACGATCTGGCGAATGAAGCTTTCGCCACTTGGCGCGGTGCAATCGGGCTCGATCCACATCGCACCGTTTGGCTCCCAAGCCCCCTGCTTCACCGCAGCTGTGATCTGCTGAAAGAGCGCGGGACTCTCTTCCTTGACGAACTGATACTGCTGCGCCTGACTGCAAAGAAATCGAAAGTGCGGAAAGCGCTCGATGTTGCGCAGCGCCGTTGCGAAAGATCGAACGCACTTGCGGCGCGTCTCGTCAATGCGCCAGAGCCACGCGGTGTCGATGTGTGCATGCCCGATCGCGACACAGGTCGTTGCGCTCGAGCCATCGCCGCGGATGAGGTCATCGAGCAATGCGCGCTGGGAAAGAATTGCTGCGCGCGTGGCATCTCGCGCGGGAATCGCCCGAACAACTCGCGCGAGCCCCGACCTGATGTCGTTGATTCGAGACGATTCGGGTGGACCATCCCACAGCATGCGCCGGAGCCAATCGAAGCGCTGTGAGAATCGCCAAACCTCTTCGTCGATCGCGACCATCTCTGCGCTCTCGAGCCGGCCTGGCGCTGACTCGTTCCATCGGGCGCGAACTTCAGGCTGATCCCACCAGAATGTCGTAGCACCAAGTGGAAGATTGCACGCGGCTTCGATCCAAAGGTCGATGCGATCGCCGCCCCGTGCGCGAACTTTGCTGCGCCAGTCGGATGGCACGACGGCGGCAAGATCGTGGTAGGGATCGAGTCCTGAATGCGCGACTCGATCTATATAGAGCGCTGCCTCGGTTCCAGATGAAAAGCGCAGCAGGGCCCGGTGACCTCGAAAACTCTTTGGAAGGACTCCTCGAACCCGAAACCATGCAGTGCTGAGAATTGGTCCCCAGCGATAGCCAATGGCGACCGGCTTGCGCCGAGCTCGAACTGCGTCACGGTGCCCAATTCGCGCTCGAAAGTGGGCTACCTCGACGGAAAGCGGGTGGATTATTGGGTACGCCAGTGGACCGATGACGCTCGAGTTGAATTCCTCAAAGCGGATCGCATCCATTTGGTGTTGCGGCAGCACGACGCGAGTGTAGAAGTGTTTTCTTGACAGGGCGCAATCGAGATGTCTATTGTCCCTACCGATGAGCCGCTTGCCGCGCATCTTCGTCATCGCAGTCGTCGCACTCTGGCTGCCACTGTGCTGCTGTCAGGTGTTGGCATTCGCGGATGCGTCGTGCGAAACATCGCGTGAGACCGCTCGAGGCCACGCCTCGTGCTGCCATGACGATGCGAGCGACAACGAGTCGAACGGTGAAGATCAAGACGAACGTGCGCCACGATCGTGCGAGCACTGTGTTATCAAGGCTCCCGCGCCACAACCTCCTTCGCTCGATGCCTTCTTCATCCTGGCCGAGATCCCCTTCGAGGCGATCTTGCCACCTTCGGTCATCGATCCGCTTCAACTCTATGCCGCTGAACATGCGGGCGGCTGGCCACTTGCGCCGACTCTCAAACCTCCAGCGCCGCCACTGCTGAGTAGTGAGCGGTGTGCGCTGCTGACTCTCTGGACTCTTTGAACTCCTGACACGACTCTTCCGCGCGACGCGTGTTCGCGCGGCTGTTCGTTGTCCCGTGAACCATTTGGTTCACACTCTGGAGCTCAACCATGCACAACTCAATCCGCGCGCTGGCGTTCGCAATAACGCTGCCAGTGGCAATCGCCGTCGGCTGCAGCCCTCCGCGACTCGATCCACCCACTTCGATTGGCTCAGAGATCACCGCTCGCACTGGGGCCACCCCAGCATGGACGCGCGGCGACTCACCGACCCATCCAGACGCCGATTCGCTGAAAGGTGATTCCACTACGCCGCTCCCCACTGCGCTTGATGAAGCAACGGCAGTCACGATGGCGCTTGACGCAAATCCAGAGCTTGCCCGCATGCTCGCTGAGCTGGATGCGATGCGCGCCGAGTCACTCGACGCCGCCGCGCCGCAGAATCCGGTGGTCAATTTCGCGTCAGGCGTTCCGCTCGACTCAATGGGGGTGGTACCGATCGTTGCCATGCTCATGGTTCAGATCGATGACCTCTGGAAGCAGCCGATTCGCAGCGACGCGGCGCGCGATACATACGAGGCGGCACTGCTTGCGCTCGGTGCGCGTGCCGTCGGGATTGCATCCGAAGCGCGCACGCTCTGGCATGAGGTGGCCATGCGTGACATCGAGAGTTCATACGCGCTCAACGACCTTCGGCAAACCGAGCGGCTGCTGTCGATCGCGCGCGCGAAGTTTGCGGCTGGAGAATTGGCGGGTGATGGCGTTGCCACCGCACAGGCCGAGTTTGTCGATGCACACTACCGCCAAGAAATGGCGATTGAGGCTGACGAAAGCGCACGCCTCGAGTTGCTCGCGCTTGTAGGACGCGCGGGAGCACCGACCTCGTGGCAGATTGGATCGCCCGACCCATCCACCCACATCGCACTGCACGGCGCACTCATGAACGACTCCGACATTGCCGACACTCTGATTGCGTCGCGACTTGATGTGCGCGCAGCGGAGGCGCGTGCGCGGGCCGCAGCGGCGGCGCTTGAACTGGCGTCCCGCGGCCGCCTGAAGAGCGTCCAACTGGGGGGTGGCTTTGAACGAGACATGGAGGGCGATCAAGCTGCGGCGGTCACGGCACTCGTCGAGGTCCCGCTCTTCAATACCGGCTCAGCCCGAATCGCCCGCGCGCAGGCGCAACTCCGCGCGGCGCGAATCGAGACGGAGCGCATCCGACAGAGCGCGGTCGTCGCGGTGCGCGCAGCTCTAGTCAAGGCCCGCTCTGCCGAAGATCGCCACGGCATCACGCGTGAGCATCTCGTCACTGCGAGCGAGCAATCGAGCGCACGAGCCGAAGCGGCCGTCGCTGCAGGCGAGGGCTCGCAGGAGTCGGCCGTCAATGCTGCGCACGACCTGAATCACGCACACCTTGCGCTGATTGACCTTGAACGCGAAAGGCGGCGCGCTCGCATTGCGTTCACCGCTGCCGCAGGATTCCTTCCCTCTGAGGTGCTTCCATGACAGCACAGAAACACTCGACAGTGATTCCAACACCACGCCTTCACATCGGTTCCCGCATCGTGCTTCCACTCATCCTCATCGGTGGCGCGAGCGCGATCCTCATCTGGTCGAGTTGGCGGGCGTGGGCTCCGCTCACGACCGTCGGTGGAACGCCGGTTGTTGTGCGCACTTCGCACACTGCGGCGCCGGCACCTGGATCGCGTGCGCGTGGCTCAGTGGTGCAAGCCCCCGGATGGATCGAGCCCGCTCCATTTGCGCTGAGCGTCCCTGCGCTGATTCCTGGAGTCGTGCGCGAAGTACTCGTACTCGAAGGGGACTCCGTCACACAGGGGCAGGTCGTGGCTCGCCTTGTCGACGACCAAGCGGTGCTTGCGCTGCGGCGGGCGGAAGCAGAGTTGCAGGTCAAGGTCGCTGAGCTTGCGGCGCTCGAGGATGAGCTCACGCGCAAGTCAACCCTCGTCGAGATTGGTGGAGTCAGCGCTGCAGAGGTCGCTCGGCTTGGATTGCGCGTCTCAGCGGCACGTGCAACACACGCGCAGTTTGCGGTTGCCCGTGATGAGAGCGCGCTTGCTTTGGCTCGAACCGAAGTGCGTGCGCCAGCCGCTGGGGTCGTGATGGCGCGACTAGCCACGACTGGATCGTTCGTCGGCATGGGACCTGAGAACGCGGCCGTGGTGCAGCTCTTCGATCCCGCGAGTTTGCAGGTGCGGACCGATGTACCGCTCGCGGATGCGGGGCAACTCGCGATTGGTCAGTCAGCTGAGATTCAGGTGGACGCCCTGCCTGGGGTCGTCATCAAGGGGCGCGTGGTTCGGCTTGTTCAGCAGGCTGACATCGCCAAGAACACGCTTCAGGCGAAGGTGCTGCTCGAGTCGCCGCCTGCTGGACTCGTTCCTGACATGCTCGCGCGCGTTCGCATTGAGTTGAGCAGCCCACATGATTCGAATGGAGGCACCGCGGCGAACGCTCTCGCGAGCGGAGGCCGCGGTGAACTTGCGATCCCCGAGGCGGTCGTTGCGAATTGGGCGGTCTCTCCCGATGGAACGCGGACGGGGACCGTTCGAGTGGTCATCAATCTGCGCGACGAAGTCGGCACGATTGAGGAACGCGCAATTGTCTGTCTCGGCCGCGCGGGACCAGAAGATTGGACGACCGTCGTTGACGGACTGCGACCTGGCGATTTTGTTGTGAGTGCTGAATCGCCGCCCACACGTCAGGGCCAGACGGTTCGCGTTGCATCGATTGCAAGTTCTCAGCCCACGGGAGCACACAATGAGCACCGCTGAACCAATCATCACCTGCGCGGCACTTGAAAAGCACTACTCGCGCGGCGGTGACACCGTGCGCGTGCTCGAGTCGATCGATCTCGTCCTTGAACGGGGAGCGTTCGTCGCGCTCATGGGGCCATCAGGGTCTGGCAAGACCACACTCTTGAATCTCTTTGCCGGGATCGATCGACCAACTGCTGGATCGCTATCCGTTGACGGACACGATATTGCTCACCTCTCACGAGCAGCCCTTGCTGCGTGGCGCGCGGCGAGTGTCGGCTATGTCTTTCAGCTCTACCACCTCGTTCCAGTGTTGACGGCGTATGAAAATGTTGAGCTACCGCTTTACTTACAGCCGCTCTCAAGACGGGAACGGCATCGCCGCGTCAGTGAGGCGCTTGAGTCTGTCGGTATCGCCGATCGACACGCACACTTTCCGCGCCAACTCTCGGGAGGCCAAGAGCAACGAGTTGCGATCGCACGCGCCATCGTGACAGCACCTGCGCTGTTGCTCGCAGACGAACCGACCGGCGATCTCGATCGCGTTGCTGCGGCCGGAGTGATGGACTTGCTTTCTCGCTTGCACCGAGAACGCGGACAGACGATCGTCATGGTTACCCACGACCCCACAACAGCCCGCCACGCAGATCGAACGGTGCATCTTGAAAAGGGACGGCTGGTTCCAACTTCTGAGGGACACCAATGATTTCGCGCCGTGCACTTGGTGGTGTCATGGGGCTTGCGTGGCATGGGCTCGTGCGGCGGCCAACCCGTAGCGCTCTCGTCGTCGCCGGAGTGACGGTCGCAGTGTTTCTGTTTTGCACCGTCGACGCAATGCGAACTGGCGTCGAGCGCGCCACATCGCGAGCCTCGCAAGAAACCGCGCTCATCGTCTACAGGCAGAATCGCTTCTGCCCCTTCACCAGCGCGCTTCCGCAGTATTACGAGGTTGCGATCCGCAAGGTGCCTGGGGTGGTATCAGTCACCCCCGTCAAGATCGTTGTGTCGAATTGTCGCGCATCACTCGACGTTGTCACGTTTCGCGGCGTGCCCGCCGATGCTTTCTCGCAGGCACATGCATCGCAGGCGAGTGCAGACACGATGGCGAGCTGGCTCGCGCGCGGAGATTCTGCACTGATCGGCCGCGAACTTGCCGAGCGTCGTCGACTCAAGCCAGGAGATCGGTTCACAGCCGCCGGAGTCGACGCGTTCGTAGCAGGCATCATTGACAGCGACGCTCCGCAAGATCAGAGCAGCGCTTTCGTGCATCTTCCGTTTCTTCAGGAACAATCAAAGCGCGGGAGCACTGGCGGCATCGTCACGCAGTTTGACGTGCGGGTCGCCGATCCAGAGAGACTCGATGAGGTGGCACTCGCGATCGACGCCTTGTTTGCGACCGATCAGACTCCCACGACAACACGCGCCGAAACGGCGCATGTCGCTCGCGCCGCAACGGATGTCATCGCGCTCATTGGGTTTGCGCGCATGCTCGGGTTGGCTGCGCTTGCTGCGGTGTTCGCACTCGTTGCCAACGCCATTGTGCTCTCGATGCGCAGCCGTCAGCGCGAAGTCAGCGTGCTACAGACTCTTGGGTTTGGTGGACCTCACCTTGCGACCCTTGTGATGGCAGAGGCACTCTTCCTCGGTTCTGTTGGAGGAGTGATCGGCGCAGGAGCGTCATATGCGACGGTTGCACTGACACGCACCGCGCTCACGATGGAAGGGGTTGCGATTGCTGTGCCACCATCTATATCGATCGCAGCACTGGGGGTTGCCATCGCGATTGCGCTGAGCCTCGCCGCAGGGGTCGTGCCAGCACTTGTGGCATCGCGCCAGACCATCGTTGCAGGATTCCGCTCATGATGCTGCTGCCACTTCACTACGCTGCGCGCAACATTGGGCGAAGCCGATCGCGCCTCGTACTGACCGCCGGCGGTGGTGCCATCGTCGTGTTTCTTGTGGTCAGTGCGGTCGCAAGCGTGCGTGCTCTTGACCGTGGAGTCCGCGCGAGTGGCACCGTCGGCAACGTGATGCTGCTTGGCGCAGGAAGCGAAGAGAGCGTCGAGCGAAGCGAGATCACCGCCTCGACTCCTGGCATTCTTGCTGCGAGTCTTCCAACGATTCGCATACTTGGAGGCGCACGCTTCGTCTCTCCAGAACTGCACGTGCCCCTGCCGCTTCGCCGCGCTGGAGAAGTCCGCCCCGAGGGGAGTTCTCGCGACCTTGTGCTCGTGCGCGGCATCGAGCCAGCCGCATTTCTCGTTCATCCGCAGGCGCGACTCTCGATCGGCAGGTTGCCCGAGCAAGGACGTAACGAAGCGCTGATCGGACGGTCGGTGGCGGCGCGACTGGGAGTCGTCGACGCCGACCTCGCGCGCGCGTCCGAGCCGCAGAAGATTCTCATTGATGACATCGAGCACACACTGACAGGGATCATTGATGCCCCAGGCGTTGCGATTGACGGGGAGGTCTGGGTTCCCATCTCAGATTTGCTCGTACAGACCAAACGACAGACCATTTCTGTTGCGGTCGTATCGCTTGCGAGTGGCGATGCGAGCGATCTTGAGGTCTTTGCCGCGCGACGACCAGATCTCGAGCTCACTGCGATTGACGAGCCTCTGTACTACGCACAGCTCGCACAGTTTTTTCGCCCCGTACAAATCATGATCGGCTTCAGTGCGTTCATCGTCGCACTCGGCGCAATGCTCGGCGGGCTCAATGCGCTCGACGCGGCATTTGCCTCGCGGTCACGCGAGATCGCGATGCTGCAGGTGCTTGGGTACTCGCGCACGGCGGTCATCATCAGTCTCGTGCAGGAGTCGCTGATCACGATCGCAGCTGGGGCACTCCCAGCGCTTGTGCTTGCCATCGCGCTGCTCAACGGAGTCGGCGTGCGCTTCTCGATGGGAATCTTCTCCCTTTCTGTCGATGCCACCTGCATCGCGAGCGGACTCGCGGCTGCGTTCGCTCTCGGACTACTCGGCAGTTTGCCTCCTGCCATTCGTTGCATGCGTGCGTCGATCCCGTCGGCGCTCAAAGCAGACCTTGCGTAACTTCACCTTCCTTGGAGCTCATTATGCGTCAACCACTCATTCCCGTACTCGCAATCGTGTCGGTTCTTCTGCCTCTTGCTTGTGACAAGCCCGCAACACCACCGCCTGCGCCAGCAGCGGCGACCGCACTGCTTCCAACTGGGCTCTTCGTCACTGAGCAGCCTGCGGGAGCAGTTGGTGTCATCGCATCGCGAGCGGCGTCAAAGCCGGGCGATCACGTCGTTGTGCTCGGACGTATTGGTGGATCGAGGTCCCCCTTTGTCAGCAACCGCGCGATCTTCACGATCATTGATCCCTCACTGAAGTCGTGCGTCGAGATGGGTGACGACGATCACTGTCCACGACCCTGGGATTACTGCTGTGAAGAGCGCAAGTCGCTGACAGCGGCACTTGCGATGATCGAGGTCGTTGGCGCCGACGGAAAGCCCATTGAACTCTCGCTCGAGAGCGAAGGAACACTCAAACCCCTCATGCTCGTTGCGGTCGAAGGCACAATCCAGCCTGGCGAGGGAGGAGCGATGCTCATCCGCGCTGATCACATCTGTCGAGTTGCCAACGATCCGCTAGCGGCCCACATCAAGTAGCAACCGCGGTCGTCACCAGCGACTACTTCGTCTTGACATCGAGCGAGAACTTCGCTCCGGCCTCTGCTGACGCGCTGAAACCGAACGCGACTTGGCCTGAATGGAACCCAAACAGCTCGCGCTGTGCGCGGATGTCGTCGATGTCCGCCCATCGCTGTCCATCGCGACTGATTCTCAGCGACGACTGCGACACGAGAAAATATGTCTCCTCGGTGAAGACCAGCGCGTTGCCGCTGGTCTGTAGCGTTGCCATCGGAAGGGTGATATGGGTTTCGACTGGAATGGTCTCGCCTTTGTGCACGACGAAGACGCATGAGCGCCCTTCGCGCAGGTCCTCTTCAACCTGCTTCCACTGATTGGGGTCTGTGCGCAGGGATGACACCTCGACCGTCCGCAGCGTCGTGCGATCAACCTGCGTGATTGCGTCGCATCCGAGCGCGAAAGCAGCGACTGCAACTACACCGCCTCGAACGATGGATCGTGTCATCACACCATTGCACTCCCCCATCGCAAACTCGTCAACTGTTGGCGTCAAGCCGCTTGGTGAGAAGGCATCGGTTGTGATCCACATAGCCGTTTCGTAAGTAGAGCGCCGCCGCGCGAGGATTTGACGCTTCAACTTCGAGTCGAAGCGCGCGCATTCCGCACGATGCACACACCGCTTCAATGTGAGCGAGTGCCTCTTGACCGAGCCCCGTCGACCTCACCGCGGGTCGCACAAAGAGCTCGTCGACGAAGGCGACGCGCCCCCCGAATTCGAGCCCGTATGAAAAGGCGATCACCGCATACCCGACAAGGGTGCCATCGCACGCAATCGACAGCAATCGACCAACCGAATGCATGTCGACAAACGCTTCGAGTTGAGATCGCTTGTCTTCGGCGACGAACGCGTAGTGGAAGTGTGCGTAAAACTCCTCGACGAATGGCAGAATCGCGTCGACTGTGCCGCGCGAGACAATCTCAACCAGAACCCGATTCGCGTGCGTCATCGGAAGACTGTACGCAACCAGGCACCTGCGCATCATCGATCAGCATCCGCACCGGAGGCGTATCAAGATCTTCGTATTGCCCATCGCGCGCTGCCCATGCGAACGCGCTGACCGCAACTGCAGCAATCACAAGCGCCACTGGAATCGCGACAAAGAGCAGCGTCATGGGCGCACCTCAGATGCGCCGCCGCGCTGGCGTGCACCAAACCGCGGCATGCGCAGAGCCACTACCGTCACCGTGAGCCCACTCAGGGGCATCAGGATCGCGGCAATCAGCGGACTGATCGTGCCAGTCGCCGCGAGCGCGCCGCCGACGATGTTGTATGCAAGACTGATCCCAAAATTGACATGCACGGTGCGAATCGTTCTGCGTGCTCCATCGACAAGCGCGAAGAGTTGTGCGAGGCCTGCGCCAGTCAAAGCAACATCTGCGTGCGAGATTGTCGTTTCGGTCCCCTGCCGAACGGCCACGCCAACGTCGCTCGCGGCCATCGCTGGCAAGTCGTTGACGCCATCTCCGACCATCACAACTGGGCGCTGCGTCTGCTGCGAGGCAACCTCGACCTTGTCATGCGGGGTGCACTCACCGCGGACGAGCTCGCGAGGGATTCCGAGGGCTGTGCCGACTTGCGCCGTGATCATGGCATCATCCCCAGAGGCGAGGCACACGATCCAGCCGCGGCGACGAAACCCCTCGACGAGCGTGGCCGCGTCCTTTCGAATTGGATCGCCCACCCCGCACAGCGCACGAACCCGCCCATCGATGAGGATGGCAATCGGCGAGAGTCCGTCGCACACCATCCGACGAGCTTCGGTGTGCTCGAGAGGGTCGGCTTTCAGCGCAGTATTCGCGATGAATGACCATGTGCAGACCTCGACGCGCTTGCCGTCGACCGTGCCCGCGATTCCGCGCCCAAGCGTCTCGTGTACGTCGTCGATCTGATGCGCAGCATCGACACGCGCGAGTTCACTGATCGCTCGCGCAACTGGATGCGCACTCTTCGCCTCGAGCGCGGCTGCAAGTTGAATTGCGTCGCTCTCTCCATACTGCCGAAGCACACGCATCGACCCTTCGGTCACTGTTCCAGTCTTATCAAGAATCAAGGTGCCCGCGCGCGCGAGTCGCTCAAGCACATCGCCTCCCCGCACGAGGATGCCTGCGCGCGCAGCCTGCCCGAGCGATGCCATCATGGTGAGGGGAGTCGCGAGCCCGAGCGCGCACGGGCAGGTCACGACCAACATCGCTATCACCACAGGCAACACTCGAGTCGGATCGATCATCCACCAGACTGCACCAACGATCGCTGTTGTGATGAGCACACAGAGCACAAACCATCCCGCGATGCGATTGGCAAACTCAACGGTCGCGGGACGCTTCGACGCGGCATCCTGCACCATGTTCGCGATCGCCGCCGCGCGGGTCGTCGCCCCCGCTGCCGAGACTCGAATGAGGATCGGGGCACTACCAAGAAGCCGCACTCCAGCAGACACGGCATTCCCTGCCGCAACGCGGACTGGACGCGACTCTCCCGTCAGCAATTGCAGATCAAGGCTGGCTTCACTCGACTCGAGCGTTCCATCTGCACTGAGCGACTCGCCTGAGCGCACTTCGACCAGTTCTCCGACTCGTAGCGCATCAACTGGAACCTCTTCTATCGTGCCAGTAGCCAGCACTCGGCGTGCGGTCTGTGGGACGAGTGCACAGATAAGCTCGATCTCGTGGCGTGCAGATCGCTGCTGCCGAAACTGCACAAATCGACCGATCAGCAGCAGAAACACGAGCATGCCAATGCTCTCGAAGTACACCCCGGGATCGCCCAACGCCGTCACCACCGCTCCTCCAACGAGGCCCGCCACGAGCGCAAGCGCGATGGGAATGTCCATGTGTGGTGTTCTGGTGACGAGGGCGTGGTATGCGTTCGAGAGGAAGGTCCGACCGGGCCACACCACGGTGACCGTCGCCAGAGCAAGACTCGTCCACTGTAGAAACTGCCGTATCGAGTCGTCCATCCACGAGAACTGCGCTCCATAGAGCGCGAACGCAATCGCCATCACGTTTCCACTGATTGCGCCTGACACCGCGATATCGATGAGCCACCGACGATCCTGTCTGCGCCACTGCTCGCGCGAGGCGCGCGTTCCGATCGGTCGCACGCAGTACCCCAGTGCTGCAATTCGATCTGCGACTTGAGAGAGCGTGACACGCGATGGACTCCACTCAATCATGATGATCGACCTGCCTAAGTCGACGCGCGCGCTCGTCACCCCAGGCTCAATGCGCGCGAGCGCTTCAAGAAGCCACATGCACGCTGCGCACTTGAGTCCATCGAGACGAAGTTCGACGCGCGCGCACTGTTCGTGCACACAGTGCACATGCCGTGCGTGAAACTCGGGATGATCGAGATAGGCATGCGATGTTGCGCGCGCCGGGCGATTTGCGGTTGAGCCCGCCGCTCGCTGTAGTGCGTAGTACTGCTCGAGCCCACAACTGTGAAGGACATGCCAGACTGCCTCGCACCCGGCGCAACAGAACATGTTCGCATCCGATCGACTTTGCTCGCCCGACTCGGGTACGGGCTGGCTGCAATGTGCGCATGCGATGAACGCCGCACGCGGGCTGTGTGCCTCTGGTCGCACTGACGCAAGCGTCGTCACTTGTGCTCCCCGTCGGCACAGCACGCCGGCGTCGACGCAGTTGCGTCCGCCCGATTCACCATGTCGGCGACCCTCGGTGCAATCGATGCGCGTACTGTCGCAGTCCAGAGTCCGACGGCGATCATCGCGGTACCCGCGAGGGCTGCGAGCAGGCGGCGCCGATCGGCGCCAAGCGATGCGATCCCGGCCCCCATAAGGGCAAGGATCGGCACGGTGCCAACCCAGAACGCGCTCATCACGAGCGCACCGCCGAGCACCGATCCACTGCCAGCAGCGACGACCGCGAACGCCCACAGCCAGCCGCATGGAAGCAACGGTGTTGCGAGCCCAATGACGATCGACCGACGGGTGGGAGGAAGCAAGGCCGCCGCACGGTGCACCGCCGCGAGTGCGCACTTCACCCACGCGGGGAGTGCAAGGCGCCCTGCGTCCCACCCGCTTGAGCGCAAAACCAACGCGCCTCCAACGATCATGACCGCGACGCCTGCCGCAATCGCGGCGACTTGCTGCACGCCGACAAGAGCGCCGCCTGAATTGAGCAGCGCTCCGCATGCACCCGCGAGTGCGCCGACTGCGGTGTACGACACGCCACGCGCTGCGTGATACGCCAGCATTGAACCGAGCGTCCTGCGCGCACTGCGGGTTCCGATGCCACTGCACACAACCGCGATGCCGCCACACATTCCTGCGCAATGTGGACTACCCACGACGCTCGCCGCGAGCACACTCAGCGCAAGTGCGATCACTTTGACACCTCGTGCGGCGGCGAGGGCCCGAACATGAGTTGTCGCCGAAAGCGATCGGTGTAGACGCGACCCTTCGATTCGACACGCAGCCGTACTTCCCACAATCCGCCTGTGCGGATCGGCACGTCGATCGCGTATCGACCATTGCCTGTTGGTGAAAGGTCCAGTTCGCAGCGTGCATCTGCGGCGCGAATCGGAATCACCTCTGCGTGCACGCGTGCGCCATCGAGCGCAACGGCGTACTTGTCTGCGACCGCGATCTCGAGTCGCGCAAGGCGTGGGTCGCTCATACCCGCGGCAAACGAGGGTGTGACAATCCAGTTCAACGCGCCATTGGCAGCGAGCTGGCGCTGTGTTTCATCCCACGCGGCCGCCTTGCGGTAGTAGTCGGGCTCGACCGCCGTCCCCGTGCCATCCCCCATCGAGAGCGTGACCATCGTGTAGGCACTCGCGACCGAGCCGCACAGCATGATGATGGGGACGAACTTCCACCGCTGCTCGATCCACTGGCGACGGATTGCGCTCACGGGGTGTGTCCCTCACTTGCTGACTTTGCCGTGCTCGGGGCTGAAAACGGACCGACGATCGCGATGTCGACGGTCGTGCTGAATTGCGCGTCGTCATGAACCGCCAGTTGCCCCGTTCGACTGCCACGGTGAAACGAATTGGCTGGAGCCACCACCATCAGATCGATGCTCTGCGCATCAGAGGCTGGCACGTTGAGCGGCGTTGTTGCGCCAATCAGTTGAAGGTCTCCCGTCGCCGTGACTGTGTAGGTGCGAGCAGCGTCGGTGCGGTTCTCGATCAGCAGCCGAATGGGAGTTTCGATGCGCCCTTCCCCCGCATCAATGAAATTGACCCCTGTGAGACGCGCTTGTTCGACGAGCGCTGAAGGGCGCCGCACGAGCAGTGTGACCAAGGCCGCGCTGATTGCCAACATCAGAATTGGGTAGATCACGAGTCTGTACCGCACGTGTTTGGCGGCCTGACCACCCAATCGGTGCGTCGTTGAGTAGCGAATGAGGCCTGTTGGCTTCTTGAGCTTGCGCATCACGCTGTCGCACGCGTCAATGCACTGCGCACAATTGATGCACTCGAGCTGGAGCCCATCACGAATGTCGATGCCCGTCGGACACACCTGTACGCACATGGTGCACTCGATGCAATCTCCTGCCATTGATCCTGCGGCGGCCATCGCTTGGCGCTGCGATCCCTTTGCCCTTGGTTCACCACGTTGAGCGTCGTACCCAATGACGAGCGAATCCTGATCGAGCAGCGCACTCTGCATGCGGCCGTACGGGCAAACAATCGTGCACATCTGCTCGCGGAAAAAAGTGAAGTTGAACATCATGAGTGCGACTGTCGTCGCAAAGACCCCAAACGCGACGGGGTGACGCGATGGCGCGTGCATCGTCCACACCGTCAGCTGATCGGTCCCCACGAAGTATGCAAGAAAGGTGTTTGCGAGGTGCGCGCTGAGAACCAAGAACAGCGCATACATCGCCAGCCGACGCACGGCCGAGACGGAGCGGTCGCGGGTGTGATATCCACCGCCAAGCAGTAATCGCTCAATTGGACGATAGAGAAACTCGAGATAGACCGTCTGCGGGCAACCCCACCCACACCACACACGCCCGAGCAGCGCGGTGACGAGAAAGACGGCTACGAAGATGAACAACATGACGAGCGCAAGAAGCAGCGTCTCCGTTGGCCGGAACGTTGTGCCAGCGACCGTGAACTGTCGGCTGACGACATCGAACAGCATCGCTGGCTTGCCAGCGATGCGAACCCACGGCAGCGCCGCAAAGAGCACGATCAGCGACCACGCAAGAACAAACCGGCACTTCCAGAATCTGCCAGTCACTTCACGCGGAGTGATCCACCGGCGCGTGCCATCGGCATTGAGGGTTGAAAGCACTCGGCGCTCGTACTGCGGCAACGTGAAGTTCGACCCCATGGCGCGCTGTGAACTCGATGGACTCACTTCGCGTCCCAAGGAGGAACCTCGGTTCCCTGAGGAGCACGCGGAGCCGCCGGCGTTGTCCCACGCAAGCTCGCGACATACGCAGCGAGCAGCACGCGCTGCGCTGGAATGAACCGCTTGTCCCACGCGGGCATCCCTTTGGGGACGACCCCGTTCGAGATCACGCTGTAGAAATCTTCGAGCTTCTTGATGTTGAGGTACGAACCATCACAGAGGTTTGGACCGGTCAATCCACCCCCATCAGCTGCATGGCAGACTGCGCAGTTGCTTAGAAAGAGCCCGCGCGCGGCCTTCAGCATTTTGTCGTTGTGCATGAGCGAGTCGATCGTTGCACGATCCGGCTGCAGGTCTCCGAGTTTCTGCGCCTGCTCGAGATAGAACCCTCCGAGCTCGTCCTGATACTCCTGCTGCGACGATGGGCCGACTCCCCACGAGAAGTACATCGCATAGCCCACTGAGAAAATGATGGTCACCCAGAAGAGTCCAGACCACCACAGCGGCATCGGATTGTCGTATTCCTGGATTCCATCTGACTCATGCTGACACAGTGTCGGGCCGGCGCGTGGTTCGTTCACAGGATCATGCGTGGAGTGGCTCATTCGTTTGGTTCCTTTCGGCGCAGGGGAATCTCGGCGTCACGCTGCCAGACTGAGTTGGGAACAGCAAAGACAAAGGCGATGATCGCCACAAACAACACGAAGAAGAACAGGAGTGCGATGGTCGGCATGACGCCGCCTGCTGCAAGCACTGGCGATGACAACGACATCAGTGGCTCCCCCCACTGGTGGCGGCAGGTGCAACGTCAATCGGCTTGTTGAGGTCAGTGCCGAGCCGCTGCAGGTAGGCGATGACCGCGATGACCTTCGTCTCGCGCACGCTTTCCACCCCTTGTGCGTTGCCGTTCTCAGTAACGAGTTGCGCAAACACAGTGGCGGCCTGCGCACGCGCGGCAGCCTCGGCGCCGCCGATCGCCACCGAGTCATAGGGCACGCCGACCTTCGCAAGCGCCGCAATCGATCGACCAGACTGAGTGAAGTCGAGTGGCTGCTCGATCAAGTGTGAATAGGCAGGCATGATCGACCCTGGACTTGTGTCGACTGGATTCGTGAAGTGACGTAGGTGCCAGAGGGCGCTTGGATTCTTCACTCCCTCGCGTGCTAGGTCTGGACCGATGCGCCGACTACCCCAGAGAAATGGATGATCAAAGACTGACTCTCCAGGCTTGGAGTATTCACCGTAACGCTCAGTCTCTGCCACGAGTGGCCGGATCATCTGCGAGTGACAATTCACGCATCCCTCGCTGACATAGATGTCTCGGCCAATGCACTCGAGTGGGGTGTACGGCTTCACGGTCGAAATGCGTGGAATATCGCTTCGGATCGTGAACATCGGGATGATCTCAAACAGACTGGCGACGACAACGGCGATTGCGACCCAGACGGTGAACGTCAATGGAATCGCTTCGAGATTGCGATGCCAATTGAGCATCGCGAAGCGATCGATCGTGCGCCCGACCTCAATCACACTGTTCTTGGGAAGTGGTGACTCGGGAGTCGGCTCTGCGATCCACGCCGTCGCAAGTGCGGGCGCCTCAAACACGGGCACGTCGTACACGCGTGGGCGACGCAACCATGTCATCCACAAGGCGGCGCATCCGATGAACAACGCGACGAGGTAGCAGGTGCCGCCAAGCGTGCGAATCCAGTAGAGCGGAATGAGCTTTGTGACAGTTGATAGAAAGTCGTACTCGAGCACGCCATCCGCGTTGAAGGTGCGCCACATCAGCCCTTGCATCAATCCCGCTGCATAGATGGGAATGATGTAAAGAAGAATCCCGATCGTCGCAAGCCAGAAGTGCACATTGACCCACGCAGGCTTGACGATCGCCGTCTGGAAGAGTCGAGGGGCGAGCCAATACACCATGCCGAACACCATGAACCCGACCCATCCGAGCGTGCCCGCGTGCACGTGCGCGATCGTCCAGTCTGTGTAATGGCTGAGAGCATTGACGCTCTTGATGCTGAGCAGCGGTCCTTCGAATGTGCTCATGCCATAGAAGGTGATGCCGACGACAAAGAACTTGAGCACTGGATCTTCGGCGACTCGACTCCAGGCGCCGCGCAATGTGAGGAGCCCATTGATCATGCCTCCCCACGACGGCATCCACAGCATCAGGCTAAAGAGCATCCCGAGTGTCGAAGCCCATTCGGGGATCGATGTGAAGTGCAAGTGGTGCGGTCCCGCCCAGATATAGATAAAGACGATGCTCCAGAAGTGCACAATCGATAGTCGGTACGAAAACACAGGGCGATTTGCGGCCTTGGGCAGGAAGTAGTACATGAGCCCGAGAAAGGGAGTTGTCAGGAAGAATGCCACTGCGTTGTGCCCATACCACCACTGCATGAATGCGTCTTGGCTGCCCGCGTAGATCGAGTAGCTACGGGTCCAATCGGCGGGCATCACAAGGTTGTTGAAGATGTACAGAACCGCAATCGCAATCACCGTTGCGATGTAGAACCAGATCGCAACATAGATGTGGCGTTCGCGGCGCCGAAGCACCGTGCCGAAGAAATTCACAGCGAAGACGACCCAGATCAGGACGACGGCGATGTCGATCGGCCACTCGAGCTCGGCGTACTCCTTGCCTTGCGTGATCCCCAGTGGCAGCGTGACCGCCGCACCAACAATGATGAGTTGCCATCCCCAGAAGTGCACTCGGCTCAACAGGTCGCTCAACATGCGCGTCTTGAGGAGTCGCTGCGACGAGTAGTAGACGGCGGCGAAGATCGCATTTCCGCCGAAGGCAAAAATCACCGCGTTTGTGTGCAGTGGCCGAAGGCGTCCGAACGAAAGCCACTGGGCAACGTTCGCCTGCGGCATCGTGAGCTGCGCAGCGATGATCACCCCCACGAGCATGCCCACGACCCCCCACAGCAGCGTGACGAACATGAACTTTCGCACGATGTCGTCGTCGTAGCTGAATCGTTCGAGTGTTGAAGCAGATGCGGGATGGCTCGGGCTCATGTCGGTAGGTCCACGGGAGATGCGTTCACTTGATGGCGGTTTCAACGCTGAAATCGCCACCGCAGAGGCGTTCTCTGCGATACACAGATCTGGAGATCGCGAATATAGCAGAAATGTTTACCTTGTTCTCTGTTTTTATGCTAGCGTTCTGGAATTCCCAGTTCGGTACTTCCACAGAGGATCCTTCTATGTATGGAAAGCAAACAGAACGCGCGATCGGGGCGATGAGTCGGCTCGCAGAGGTCTGGGATGATGGAAAGACCCGCCTTTCTGCCGTTGAGATCGCCGATGACCGCGCCCTCCCCCGCCCGATGGTGGCCAAGATTCTCACCACGCTTTCGCAAGCGAATCTCGTGGTCGGGTCACCAGGCCCTGGAGGCGGCTATGCGTTGTCGCGCCCGCCAATCGAGATTTGTTTCCAAGAAGTCTATGACTTGTTCGAGCGAGAAGATCCATCGCACATGTGTCCATTTGGCGGAGGAGTGTGCGGAGTTGGCGACTGCTGCGCGATGCACGATCGACTCGTCGCAATGCGTGAGTCGATCCGAGCCTTCATGTCGGAGACGACCTTTGAGATATTCCGTGTCGCGTGGCAAGTCGATGGAATCCGACCAACAAAGCCCGATGTCATGCCCGTGCTGCCTCGAGAGACCTTCCGCGCGGCAAAGATGCGGGCGTAGCGCGCGAAACGCCAATCGATTCAGCGCTTCCGCACGCGCGCTGCACGGCGCTCGGCGCTCGGCAGTCGCACCTTGTCGACGAGGCCGAAGGCTTGAAGCGACCGGATGACCAGCCAACTGATATCGAGCTGCCACCACTTCAATCCGTGCCGCGCGCTCGAAGGAAACGCGTGGTGGTTGTTGTGCCACCCCTCGCCAAACGAGAGGATCCCCATCACCGGATTGTTCCGACTCTCATCATCTGAACGGTAGTCACGCCATCCCCACACATGGCAGATTGAATTGATGCTCCAGGTGGCATGATGAAGCAAGAACATGCGCGCGGCACCTCCCCAAAGAAGCCCAAGCAGCGCACCACCCCACGACATCGATGCAAGCCCTCCGATAAGGGCTGGAATTGCGAATCCCAGTGCGACCCAGAGTGGAAAGAGCCGATTGATTCGCATCACCACAGGGTCACTCAAGAGGTCGGGCACATAGCCGTAGTTGTTGTCGTTGGAGTCGCGAAAAAGCCAACCCACATGCGCGTGCGCAAACCCTGAACACCAACCGATGAGTCCCGGCGCGCGCTGCGCATGAGGAGAATGAGGATCGAGCTCGCAATCGGAGTGATGGTGATGGCGACGGTGCGTTGCCGTCCACCACACAACCGGTCCCTGTGCAGCCATCCCTCCGCAGATCATGAAGAAACACATAATCGGCGTGCGCGTGATGAAAGCCTTGTGCGCAATGAGTCGGTGGTAGCCGATTGTGACCCCAAGCCCAGTGAGCGTGTACAGAGCAACCAGCAGGATGAGGTCGATCGAGTTGAAGAGGCCTCCCCACAGCATGATCATCGCGACCACAAGCCCAACTGGCGGAATCACGACGGCTGCAAGCATCGCAAGGTGCATCTGCGCCTTCGTCAGCGGTGGATTGAAGTCGCTCGCTCGCTGCGCGTCACCGTCAGAATCTGCCCGTTCGTCGAGCGTGCGCACTTCGGGCACGGCGATGTCTTGCACTTCAACGAGTTCCTGAGGCACAACGGCTCCTTGTGTTCAACCAGTCAACGACACGGGGTCGTCCACCCTATCAGAAAAGAACTCGAGTTCGATCAACCCGCACGAATCATTGATTCTGGACGGACAACCTTGTCGAAGGTCGCCTCGTCGACGTGCCCAAGTTCGAGAGCCGCCGCTTTCAGCGTCTTTCCTGCGTGGTGCGCGTGTTTCGCGATCGCGCTCGCCTTGTCATAGCCAATGTGCGGTGCAAGCGCGGTCACGAGCATGAGACTCTCTGCAACGAGCTTTCGGATGTGCCTCTCGTTGGCCTCAATCCCCTCAACGCAGAATTCGCGGAACGCGGCGCATGTTCCTGCGAGCAGTTCGCACGATTGCAACAGATTCGCCGCAATGACGGGCTTGAACACATTGAGCTCGAAGTTGCCCTGACTTGCAGCAAACCCCACCGCTGCGTTGTTTCCAAAGACCTGCACGCAGACCATCGTCATGCTCTCGCTCTGGGTGGGATTGATCTTGCCTGGCATGATGCTCGATCCAGGCTCGTTCTCAGGAATCGAAATCTCACCGATGCCGCACCTCGGCCCGCTTGCAAGCCATCGAATGTCGTTGGCGATCTTCATCAGTGCCGACGCGAGCACGTTGAGCGCGCCGTGCGCCTGCACCATCGCCTCATGTCCCGCGAGCGCGGCGAACTTGTTGGCAGCGCTTGCAAACGCGATGCCCGTCGTCGCCGAAAGTTTCGCCGCGACGAGTTCACCAAACCCAATGGGTGCGTTGAGTCCAGTTCCAACCGCTGTCCCGCCGATCGCGAGTGAGCGCACGCCAGGAAGGCTCTCGCGAATCGCTCGGATCGCGTGATCGAGCTGTGCGACATATCCAGAGAATTCTTGCCCAAGCGTGAGCGGAACTGCGTCCTGCAAATGGGTGCGTCCAATCTTCACGATTGACCCAAAGGCCTTCGCCTTTGCATCGAGTGCTGCTCGCAGCGCCTCAACGGCTGGCAGCACCGTGCGTTCGAGTTCAATCGCCGAAGCGATGTGCATGGCTGTCGGGAAGGTGTCGTTACTCGACTGTGACATGTTCACATGATCATTGGGATGAACTGGTTTCTTCGATCCGCGCGTGCCACCTGCGGCTTCGATCGCGCGGTTCGAGATCACCTCGTTCACATTCATGTTCGACTGCGTCCCCGAGCCAGTCTGCCAGACCTTGAGCGGAAACTCATCGTCGAGCGCTCCCGCCGCGACTTCTTGCGCTGCAGCCACGATGAGATCGCGCAAATCGGGTGAGAGTCCTCCGAGGTCGCAGTTTGCCTGCGCACAGGCGCCCTTCAGCAGTCCGAACGCGCGCACGATCGGCAGCGGCATTCGCTCGCCGAAAGGAAAGTGATGGATCGAGCGCTCGGTCTGCGCTCCCCAGTAGTGATCGGCGGGCACTTCGATCGCGCCCATCGCATCGGTTTCGGTGCGGGTCGCTGCCGAGCCTGTGTGCGTCTGCATAGTGTCGCTGAGCGTAGCGAATTCGTTCAGCCGCAGCCGCAGCCACCCGATGAACAGCATCCACTCTTGGCCGCTGGCTGCCAGAGCGCGAATGCTGCTCCATTGGGATCTGTGAAGTAAGCCGTGCGACCGATGCCAGGAATGTCCATCGCATCGCAGAGTGCACGACCACCGAGTTTGGTGGCGAGCGCGATTGACTGATTCAGGTCGAGCGTCTGGATGTACTGCAACCAGTATGAGCGAGGCGACTTGTCCTCGGCGCATTTGGCCATCATGCCGCCTGCCGTGCGACCGTTGGTCGAGAACATCCAATATGGAAATCCGAGCGTGTTGGTTTCTGTTGCGGTCCATCCGAGCAACTTGGTGTAGAAGGCCGCAGCCGCTTTGGGATCGCTCGACATGAGCTCGTTCCATCCGACGAGGCCTGGACCAAACCAGTTCACGCCGTCGGTCTTGCCTTCGTGCGCCTGAAAGAGACTGACAACCGCGCCGGTTGGATCAGTGATCACGCTGAAGCGACCAATCGAAATGTCTGTAGGTGGAACGCACACTGTTCCGCCAAGCGTGGCGACCTTTGCACACGTGCCGTCGAGATCGGCAACCGCGATGTACCCCATCCAGTGCGCGGGAACATCGCTTGGGAAGTGTTCATCCATCTGCATCAATCCCAGCGCGCCATGACCACCGACCGAGATGATCGTGTACGGCACAGGGCTCTGCTCGCATCCCTGCGCTTCACCACCCATGAGTTGTGTATAGAAGGCTTGCGCAGCATCTTTGTTGCGGCTGTTGCACTCAAACCAGCAGAACTCGCCAGTGGTGCATGGCTCAGAAGCGTGTGAGGAAGTCGTTGGATTGGTTGCGGTGGATGTGGACATTGCGTTCTCCTTGGATCGATGAGATTATCACGAAGTACCCTTCCACAATGAGCAATTCTGACAATCCCCTCTTCGCGCGCGCCAAGGAAATCGACGATCAAATTATTGTGCTCCGAGCCGAACGGCGCACCCTGCGCTACCAGATTGCCGCGATGGCGGTAGGCGAATACTCGTTCACGCGCCTTGATGAAACGAAGGCGAGTCTCGCCGACCTATTTGGCACACACGATGACCTGCTGATTGTTCACAACATGGGAGAGCGCTGCCAATACTGCGCGCTGTGGGCCGATGGCTTCATCGGTTTCGCTCGTCACATCATGCAGCGATGCGCTTTCGTGCTCGCATCGCCCGACTCGACCGAATCACTTCGCGCACAGGTCGCGCTTCGTGGGTGGAACTTCCCAGTTGTGAGCGACGCTGGTACTTCGTTCAACGCAGATATGGGGTTCGAACCGAAGCCTGACTCGCGCTATCCAGGC
>SYHM01000213.1 GCA_005799205.1 Planctomycetia bacterium
CACGCGCGGCAAGCCAAAGTTTGCTGCCCACGAGGATCGGCTCGCTCGGCTTGAGGCACTACTCACGACCGCTCGGAGTGAAGCTCTCGACCTCGGTGACCGCGACGCCGATGCCTATCAAGCACTGAACGCACTTTGGAAACTCCCTGCCGATGAACGCTCCTCGCGAGCCTCGTGGCATGCCGCCGTGGCCGAGGCGATCGCCGCTCCAGCGGCCACCACCGATCTTGCCGTCAGTGTGCTCGCCGCGCTCACCTCGATGCGTGAGATCACCTCGGTGCAATTGGCGAGCGATTTGAAAATCGCACAGCGATTCGCCCACGCCGCAGTCGAGAGCGCGCTCGCGAATGTTGAAGTCAATTTGCCGCAGCTCTGCGACGAAGCGATGCGTGCATCGTGGCAGAGTTTCGTCATGACGCGGCGCGCCGAAGGGACGAGACTCGCCCAATCGGTGGCCATGGCGTTGTAGAGGGAACACGCCATGGGACTCGCCCTGCTGCTGCTGATTGGAGGGTGCGTCGCCGCGCTCGGACTCGTTTGGGGAATTGTGCGCGACGCCCGTTGTCCTGCGCGGGCCACCGCAGGATGGGCGCTTGCGAGAGGGCTGCAAGTCGATCCTGCGGCGCTCGGCCTCGAGTTCTCCGATGAGTGCTTCTGCGATGGGCTTCGTGCATGGAAGATTCGCGGTGGAGACCCGTCGAGTGATGTCACGACGGTCCTGATCCACGGCTGGCGTCGCTCACGCATTGATTCGCTGCGACGCATTCACCCATGGTTTGCTCGAAGCCGCGAGCTGTGGCTCATCGACCTCGCGGGTCATGGTGAGTCACCTCGCGGTCCAACTACCCTTGGCGTGCGCGATGTTGATGATGTCATGCATCTCGCACGCTCGCTCGTCGAGGGGGCGCACGCGAACGCACCGCGCGCAACGCGTCTGCTGATCGTGGGACATTCGCTTGGGGCGTCGATCGGACTTCGCGCATCCGCGAGGCTCGAGCCGCAGTCGCTTGCGGGAGTCGTCGCAATCGCTCCCTACGAATCACTCGCAGAACCCCTCACCAATCGACTGGTGGCTCGCGCGCTGCCGGCGATCCCCTTCGCCAGAATCGCAGCCGGCTGGCTGCATGCGCTGTGCGGGGTCGAAGCAAGCCCATCCAAGGCACTCGCACAACTGCATCATGCAGAGGTCCCACTCCTGGTCATTGCGAGCACGCACGACGCAGTGGTCTCGGTCGAACATGTGGTCCAGATGGTCGCACAGGCGGATCACACGCGTGCGCGACACCCCCTCCATCTGTTCGTCGATCAATGCGCTTCTCACGACGATCTGGCCACCGCGGTTGACAACGAGGCAACAACACCTTGCGCAACCGCGATGCGCTCGTTTCTCGCAACGATTACCGACTCGACGGCGAAGAAACAGCCGGGCGCAGCCACGAAAATCGAAGCGTGAGTGCCTTCGGCTCGCTGCGCACATCCCACACCAATGGACCGACATACCGCTTCAACAGCGCCTCATCGATCTTCTCGAGCGCCGGTTCGAATCCAGGGTCGAGTTGAAGTGGCACAAGGACATCGAGTGCATCTCCATCCGCATCACGTCCCTCGGGTTCAATGACGACCGCCTCTGGCAACTCGTCATCTAGCGCGAGAATCGCCTTTCGATTTTCGTCGAGCAGCGCCGCCATGTCCGTGTAACCCCATCCGACGACTGCCCCAGAGGCGACGACCGAGGCGCACTGCTTGTACAGAGCACTCTCTGAAAGCGGCATTCGCGCCGAGTCGCTTGAAGCGCGAAGCGCCTGCTCGACTGCCGCTGGTGCTCCGATGACGAGAGCCCCAGCGCCAAGTCCGATCTCGACCCCAGGCAGATCGCCGCCGTAGACAATGTGCCCCTGAAAGTCGCGTGGATTCATCCCAGCGGACGGAAGCATCGTCGCGAGCACCGCATTGACTGCTTTCTCATCACTGCACTGAATGGCTGTGAATCCCTGCGAGGGCTCAGTGCCCCCCGCGCCTGCGTGCGACACAGTGAAAACCCCTGGGCCAAGACACGAAAACGCTCTTGAAAGTCCGGCGCTGTACTGCTGCATCAGTGGGGCGGCTGCATCTGCTTGATAGTCCGGCAGCGCGGCGAGCAGGTCTTCGATCATCGCAATGATGTCACCGAACCTCACATTCAGTCGCTGATAGGTCAGGGCATCCTCTCCAAGCAGTGCTGGCGGTTGCTCGAGCGGAGTCGCGTTTGACATGATCTTCATGATGCCGACCTTCTCGCCCTGCATGTACGCACTGGCACAGAGACTCATCATCGATCCCGCATCATCTCCGCGCGCGCCAAGGGCGACCGCTCGGACATCTCCAAAGAGTTCCTTGAGCACGATCGGCAACTCTGCGAATGGACCAGAAAACACTGGATCGAGCAGTTCGGCAATCGGCGCGACGAGAACAACGGCAGCAATCTCTTGTTCACCAAGGATGGCATTCACTCCCTGCCAATCTGGCGAAGACGCAACCGTCGCCCCACCTTTGCCGTTCGCGGATGCGATCGCTTCTTCAAGCGTTGCGACTGTGCTCGACGCGAAAAACTGGGTCCCGACTCGGACGAAGTAGAGCGCCTCTGGAACAGCTGCAATCTCGCCGAGCGCGTCCAAGCCGCGTGGCCTGCGACGGCTCGGCGGCTGGGGATTGCTTGGATCAATCTGTTCAGGCTCAGTGGGAAGCGTGACTCGCGTCGCCTTCGCCCCCCCTTGAATCTCAACCTCCTCGAACGACACGCCTGCGTCCTTCTCCATGTCAGCGATCAGAGCGGTGAAAATCTTCGCCGCGAGTTCAGCGCGATCGGCGTAGTCGGCATAGAGCAAGAGCCCAATCTCTGGTGCATCGAGTTCTTCATTGTGTTCAACAAAGAGTGAAAGCCCGACACACCCCGGCAGTGGCACTTCTGTTGCCTCCACCCCGAGTTGTTGCAGTGCGGCCGCACGCTCTTTCGCAGCGGCCTCGCGCCGAGCGGTCGCGATGGTCTCAAGCTCTGGAGCGTGCAAGATTTGACCAAGCGGCGACGCGTCGAATCGAGCGACACTCGCGTGGAGATCGCGGGCTGTCATCACAAACGCGCTCCCACGGGGTGCGATCGAAGCGAAGTCAACACCACCCGCACCCGAACTCGGCGCAACGGTGGCGGCGGCAACGAACGATGCAAGCAGAACGGGGACGAGTCGATTCATCATCACTGCCATTGGATGCTCCTTGAAAGTCCCATTGAAAAATCCTAGGACGGGGTGCGTGCGCGGTTGACCGAACTGAGACCTCTCGGGCGAGAGGGGTTAGCCACCGCTCGCATCTTTCACTTGTGGCGGGGGCTGAAAATCCTTGCGCGGAGGTGGTTTCAAGTAGTTGTTCCCCGAGTTCGGATTGTTGCGGTCAAAGGCAAATGCCTCTCGATTGCGCACGAAATCCTTCACATACCGAGCGGGAATCGCAAAGCCGAGCGACTCTCCTCCTCGAATCACCATATTGGTGATCCCAACGACTTCGCCGCGTGTGTTAAAGAGGGGTCCACCAGAATTACCTGGATTGATCGCTGTATCGGTTTGGATGTAGGCGAGCCCATCGAAGTTGCGCAGGGTCGTCGACACGACCCCTTGCGTCATCGTTCGCTCGAGCCCGAGTGGATTGCCGATGGCAAACACAGGTTGACCGATCTCGAGACCATCCTGCAGGACGACAGGAGCGCACCCGAAGTCCTTCCCTTCCGGATGTTTGATGCGAATCAGTGCGAGGTCCATGTGATTGTTGATCGCGATCAACTCAACATCTTCGATCTCAATCCGCTTGAGCGTGCCATCCGCTTCTGGCAGCCAGATCGTCGCCCGTAGATTCGTCTCACCTTGAACGACATGCGCGTTGGTGATCGCGTACCCCTGCGGATTGATAATGACTCCCGAACCGAGTCCGCCAGGAGTCGACACCTTGATGACGGCCGGCCCGATGATCTTTGCGTGCTCGCGTGGCGAGAGCTCTGGAAGATTTGACGCGGTCGAGAAGAGCGTGTCCTCGGTCCGCTGAATCTGCGAGACCCCTTGGGCATTTTGCACTTCAGCGATATCTGCCATCTCGAAGACGATCACATCCGGGCCCACATCGAGCCACACGCGGCGATCACTTCGCTTCACAATGGCGCCTTCGATTCGCCGACCACTCTTGAGCACGACAACGTCCGATGCTGCCGCGGGCAGTGTCACCGCCGTTTCATCGCCGCGCGCGGGCGCGAGATCAGACCAAGTCCACGCGACAAGAGAGACGAGGATCGCACATCGAATGTTCATGAGAGTGGCTCCAGAGCTGATGCCGTTACTATAACGCACTCCCGCTGGTCCACGCCGCTCATGCGAACACTCACACTCCATCGTGCGCTTCTCGCGCTTGCACCACTTGTTCTCGTACCGACGACACTGATCGCGCAGACTGCCGCTCCGCACGGCGATCAGCTCGCAGAGCACTTCGGCTTTGACGGACTCGACGCGATCAAGGTTGACAAAGGTGCCGGGGCACTCGCGCACGGAGACATTGATGGCGATGGGCGTATCGATCTTGTCGCGATCAACAACCGCAACAGTCGCATCGACGTGCTCTATCAGAAAGTGGGAGCGAAGCCGACGGATGAGACGCCTGCGCCTTCGAGCGTGAACGAGATCCCCCAGCACTGGCGCTTTCGCCGAGTCGAGATTCCAGTTTCAGACGAAGTTGGCGCGGTCCTTCCCGTCGACTTTGACGGCGACAAGCGCATGGACCTCATCTATACCGCAGTCGCGGGCAAGATCGTGTTTCTGCGCCAGAGCGCTCCTGGGGTCTTCGAAGTTGCACGCAAACACACCGTGAAAGGGCTGAACCCGCAACACTTCGCCATCGCAGTTTCGAATCTCACGGGCGACGCGTCACCTGAGCTCGTTGGAATCACAAATGGCCGCGTCCAGATCTGGCCCTTCAAGGGGTCTGACCTTGGCACACCGACCGAAGTGGCATCAGGAAACGGAGCGATTGTCGCGCTGCTCACCGGCGACCTCGATGGCGACGGCACCGACGACCTCGTCGGTCTCATGCCCGACGATGCTGCACCGATTCGCGCCTGGTTTGGATCCAAACACGATGGCACGGTCTCACTTGGGGCCCAATCACGGTTCGAGATGCCGCCGCTTCGCGATGCCGATCTCGTGCCGCTGCCTGGCCAGAAAGGGGCAGCACTTGCGGTTGTCGAGAAGCCGTCGAAGCGCGTTGTGTTGCTCAATGTTTCGAGCGAACCTATCACCGAGGGAGGCGATCAAGAAGCCAGCTTGCAAACATGGTCCTTCACAGACAGTGGAAATCGAAAGCGTGATACCGCAATTGCAGACATCAATGGCGATGGACTTCCGGACCTCCTCGCAACGAACACCGAAGCGAATGCAGTCTCGATCTTCCGCCAGATCCCAGGCCGCGGATTCGTGCAGGCCGAGCATTCACCTGCGTACAGCGACCTGGACTTCGTGGTTGCTGGTGATATCGATGGCGACTCCAAGGCCGAAGTCTTCATGAGTAGCGAGAAGGAAGGCGTTGTCGGTCGCGCAGCATTCACTTCCGACGCGCTCAACTTTCCACAGACGATGCCACTGACAAGTGGGTCGGTCCCAACCGCCCTCGGTCTCGTGCAAGTTGACAGAAAGCACTGGATCGCTGTCATTGGCAAAGATGGTCGCTCCTATTCGATCGAGCTACAGCCTGCCGATGGAAGCGCAGGCAAGGTCACGATTCCACTTGGCGCGCTGAGTCGGGCTCCAGACACAATCATGCCACTCGATGCAGATCAAGATGGTTTGACTGATCTGTTGCTCTTCACGCCTGAGAAGCCGATGGTGATGTTGCGCCACGAGTCGCCAGCGGCGGATCAACCGGCTGCAGCCACTCCAACCTTCAAGGCGCTTGAAAGCAAGGACATGGCGCAGTTCGGTCTCGCTCAGGCAGCCAACGCCCAGAACACAACGACCGCGGACATCGATGGAGACGGCAAGTCAGAACTGCTTGTGGCGGATCGGAACTTTGTACGCGCACTTCGGTTTGACACACAACTGGGATGGCAGGTCGTTGAACAGATCAATGCACCACGCGGAGACACGAAGTTCAGCTCACTCGCGAGGCAGGGCGACCAGATCGCCGCTGGAGACCGAGAGAACGGGCGCGTCGTTATCTTCGCGCGCGATGCCGCCGCCAAGAAGTGGAAGCAGGTCGACGAGTTTGATGTCAAGGGATTCAAGTTCAACTCACTCGCCGCTGGTCCATTTACTGGCACCAAGGACGAAGGGCTTCTGTTGATCGGCGACGATGGGTTCGGCGTCATGCGATTTTCGGGTGCGCGCGAGAAACTTGAAGAACTCTCCTCGTGGCGCACAGACGACATCGGGCAGGTTCCGCACGAACTGGGGGTTGGCGATCTCAACGCCGACGGGATGACTGATCTCGTCGTGCTCGACGCGGGCAAGCAGATGCTCGAGGTGCTCGGGGTGAGTCAAGCGAAGTCGCTGCTCCCCGCAGTCAGTTTTCGTGTCTTTGAAAGTCGCCTCTTCTCAGGTGGTGAGCCGCGCGAGTTTGAACCGAGTCAGGCACTCATCGAGGATGTCACGGGAGATGGGGCGGCTGACCTCATCCTCATGTGTCATGATCGCATTTTGCTCTACCCACAAATGACACAGGCATCGTCGACGACGCCCGCAGCAGCAGAGCCACACAAGGCCCACTGAGTCCTCGTGCTCACGCACGCGGCTGAATGCGTGAGGCCCTTCAGGCAACGCCTGACAGTGCCGTCGCACACGAGCACGCTGCCCCTGCACACCCAGTCCGCTGCGCCATCGGCAGATAGGTCAGCCCATGTGGACCGGTGTAGTCGGCATGGGGCCGAATGAGTTTGTTCGCAGCGAGCTGCTCGATGCAGTGACCTGTCCAACCAGCCATACGGCTGGCCGCGAACATGCAGGTGAAGAGGTCGAGATCGAGGCCCAGTGAGTAGTAGGTGGTCGCCGAATAGAAGTCGACGTTCGGAAAGATCCCCTTCTCGATGATGTTCGGCTGCGCGAGGACGATTTCCTCGATTCGCCTCGTCATTTCATAGAGCGGAAGATTGCCAGTGTCCGCAGCAACCTGCTTCGCAAAGGTCTTGAGATATGTTGCGCGCGGGTCGTACGCCTTGTAAACCCGGTGCCCGAATCCCATGATTCGTTCCTTCCGTGCGAGTTTGCTGGTGATGTACTGGTCGACTTTCGACAAATCGCCGATGTCAAGAAGCATCTCCATTACTTCTTGGTTCGCCCCTCCATGCAGCGGACCTTTCAGCGTGCCAACGGCCGTGGTCGCTGCCGAGTAGAGGTCACTCTGCGTTGCGATCGTCACTCGCGCGGCGAATGTCGATGCATTGAGACCATGATCAGCGTGCAGCACGAGGCACACATCAAGTGCGCGCGTCATCGCCTCGGTCGGCTTCGCGCCCGTCAGCATCCACAGAAAATTCCCCGCGAGTGAGAGCGTGGAGTCGGGGGCCACCAACGCCTTTCCTTTGCGGTGGCGATCGAAAAGGGCCACGAGTGATGCGGTCTTCGCGACGAGGCGTAACGACTTGCGTCGATTTGCGGCTGGCGACGGATCATCCGCCTCGCGATCGAAGTGAGCGAGCGCCGAGACAAGTGTCCGAAGCGCATCCATCGGAGCAGCCGTTCGCGGGATTGCTCGCACCACATCAAGCATTCGTGGGTCTACATCGAACTGACTCTGCAACTCCTTCGTGAACCCCGCAAGTTCGTTCTGTGTTGGAAGAGTTCCATTCCACAACAGCCATGTTGTCTCTTCAAACGTCGAGTTGCGCGCAAGCGAATCGATGTCGTACCCGACATACTCGAGGACGCCCTTGCTTCCATCGATGTACGAGAGTTTCGTGTCAGCGGCGATTGTGTTTCCAAGACCTTTATCAACAGTCAGCGACATAGAACTCCTATCCTAGGGGGCAAGATGATACCGCTCGGGACCGACCGACTCTCGAAAAAGACACCAATCACGACCGTTTCGCTGATCGTTCTGAATGTGCTCATCTTTCTTGTGACCTCGCTCGGGGTGAATGCCGGTTCCGCACTGGCGGCAGCGATGATGGATGCGGGAGTGTTCCAGCCTGGACTCAGACCCCTGCTCGCTCAACCCTGGACCCTCGTCAGTTATGCCTTTTTGCACGATCCGAGCGGATTGAGTCACGTCGCATTCAACATGCTCTTTCTGTGGGTCTTTGGAGGAGCAGTCGAAGGCAGACTCGGGTCGTGGTGGTTCGCGCTCTTTTACCTATCGGGCGCGATGGTCGCCGCGCTCGGGGAGTGGCTGATCGA
>SYHM01000214.1 GCA_005799205.1 Planctomycetia bacterium
CCCAGTAGAAATTGCCTGCGCGTGTTCGAGTGACCGCGCGACACGCCGCAACGGCTTCGCGTATCTGGGGGTCATTCGTGAGCAAGCTCATTGTCATGACGCGGCTCGATTCGCCTCAATAGAGCGCCTTCCCCACCACCGTGCGCGACCGACGAGCGCGATCCGCGCCCAGGCCGACACTGTCGGTCGGTTGATGCACGTCTCGAAGTTCCACGCCTCGATCTGTCGAAGCGTGCTGGTTCCACCAGCAAGGAACAGCCAGATCAGCGGACGGTGCGCTGGCTTCACCAACCCGATCAACGCATGACCACGATCAAAGAGCTCCCATGTCTTGACGACCTGACCGCGGACCGCGTCTCGCCACTGGGTGAGAAACTCGCGATCAGGTGCATATCCCATCCGACAGGTCGAAACAAGCCGCTCCTCAAAGCGTTCCGCGGCGCAACTCTCGATCGGGAGGTAGATGCGGTTTCGCTCGATGAGATCGCGACGCACATCCTGCCAGTGATTGGTGAGTTGGAGCGCCGTGCAGATCGCATCGCTCGCGGCAAACGCCTCGTGATCGCGCCGCTCGCCAAGCACCATCAGGATGAGGCGTCCAACTGGATCTGCGCTGAGTTTGCAGTAGGCACACACCTCATCCCATGTTTCGTATCGCGTCTTGTGCTGGTCCTGTTCGAACGCAGTGATGAGATCGTGGAAGGGTTGCGCAGGAAGTTCGTGCCTATCAATGCACTCGCGTAGCGCAACGAATGCAGGGTGACTCGCATCACCACGTACGCAACGCTCGAGGCTCGTTCGCCACCACGCGAGCAACTCAGTCGCCCGGTCGGGCGACCCCATCTCGTCGCCGAGGTCGTCGGCGACTCGGCAAAAGGCATAGATCGCCGCAAAGTCATCGACGCGGTCGGCTGGCACGAGTGCGCTCAAGACAGCAAAGTTCTCACGGTGCCTTCGCGTCAGCGCGTGGCACCACACGCGGGCCTCACGAAGTGAAGCGACACGCGCACTCGTGGGACCAAACTCATCCAGCCCGGCCGATCGCTCAGCGCGTGTGATGCTCATGGACCACGCAGACTACACCGACAATCACGGGTGAGATGGCTATGATCGCGAACCACTCATGAAGATCGTGCTTGCGAATCCAAGAGGTTTCTGCGCTGGTGTCTACATGGCGATCGATGTCGTCGATCAGCTGCTCGAGTTATGCCCCGACGAAGCGATCTATGTGTTTCACGAGATCGTTCACAATCGACACGTTGTCGATCGATTCAAGCAGCGTGGCGTCGTCTTCGTGGAATCGATCGACGAAGTTCCCGATGGCGCGATTGTCGTGTTCAGTGCTCACGGGGTCAGTCCGGCGATACGAGAAGAGGCCCGACAGAAACGACTCGCGGCGATCGATGCGACATGTCCGCTTGTGACGAAGGTTCACGCAGAAGCGATTCGCTACGCCCGGAAGGGGTTTCAGATCTTGTTGGTTGGACACCGACACCATCAAGAAGTTGTCGGCACCCTTGGCGAAGCACCGCAGGCGATGCAAGTCGTTGAGAGCCCCGCCGACATCGCAACTCTTGTCATCCACGATCCTGAGAAACTGGTTTATCTCACGCAGACCACACTGTCGCTCGACGATGCGTCCATTGTGATTCAGGCGCTGAAGACTGCCTTTCCTTCAATCAAAGAACCGCCGGTAAGCGACATTTGTTATGCGACGACGAACCGCCAAACTGCGGTGCGAGCGATCGCCCCAGAGTGCGATCTCGTGCTTGTGGTGGGCAGTGCCAACTCATCAAACTCTGTGCGACTCACAGAGATTTCGATGAATTGCGGAACGCCCGCGCGACTCATTGACGATCGGAGCGAGATCGACCCCGCGTGGTTTGTTGGAGTGAACACACTGCTCGTGACGGCTGGAGCGAGCGCTCCAGAGGACCTCGTGCACGATCTCATCGAACACCTCGTCAAGACATTTGGCGCAGAGGTCGAACAGCATGACGTCCGCCATGAAGAGGTTGAGTTTGGCCTGCCAGGCACGCTGAAGGCGCTGATGCGCGCGCGCAATGTCGACCCATCCGTACGACGCATCGTTCGAGGCGACGAGGGTGACCAGCAGCGAGCATGGTTTGCCAAGCGGGAGATTCCATTTCGAGTCGTCGATCTCACGATCGCTGGATCAACCCGCACGACCTAACGCCGAACGCACTGACGACGACCTTGGCGATGGAACCATTCTTTGCGATCAATCACGAGCAGCTCGCTGCATGGGTCGCTTCGCGCAGCATGCCGCGACACACAACCGACCAGATTTTCGATTGGGTCTATCGGTCGAAGGTCTCCGACCCGATGCTGATGACGAATCTCTCACGGGGTGTTCGCGTGCAGTTGAGCGAACAGTTCGAGTTCGTGACTGCGCGCACCGTGGCACATCAGCAGGCTTCGGACGGAACCAACAAGATGCTGCTCTCGTGGTCGAGCGCGACCGAACCTGCAGAGAAGTCGATTCCGCTTGGGATCGCCAACCAGCCGACGATTGCACGAGGAAAGGAGACCGAATGCGTGATGATTCCGACCGAAGATCGCCGGACTGCGTGCATTTCGAGTCAACTTGGCTGTCCAGTGCGCTGCAGTTTCTGCGCGTCAGGTATCGGAGGGTTCGAGGGCAACCTCACCGCAGCCCAGATCATCGAACAGGTCTTTCACCTCTCTCGCCTGCCCCGAGTCGAACGCATCTCACATATTGTCTTTATGGGGATGGGCGAGCCTCTCGCCAATTACGATGCGGTGACCACCGCGATTCGAATGCTCAATGCGCCGTGGGGATTCGGTATCAGTGCCCGCCGAATCACTCTGTCGACAGTCGGACTCCCGGCAGCGATTCGAAAGTTCTGTGCGTTTGAGATCCCTGTCACGCTCGCGCTCAGCCTGCACGCACCGAACGACGCGATGCGCCGTGAGATCATTCCGTGGGCTCAGTTCAGCACGATCGACGAATTGCTTGACGCGTGTGAAGAGTGGTTCAGCAGAACCGGTCGTGAAATCACGCTCGAATACATCGTGCTCGGATCGGTCAACGATCGGCCCGAACATGCGGAAGAACTTGCGACGCACGCACTGCGCATTCGCGCCAACGTCAACCTGATTCGCTACAACGAGGTTGCGGGAATGCCCTACAGGCGTCCAGCGACCGATGACGTGCTGCGATTTCAGGACATTCTTCGGGGTCGAGGAGTCAATGCACACATTCGTGCGAGCCGTGGGCGAGACATCGCGGCGGCATGCGGCCAATTGCGCCACGAGCAGACCGTTCAATAGGTGCTGCCGAGCCCGTCGATCGTCATCGCAACACGCTCAATGTCCTGCGCGCTCATCGCACGGATGCTGCCATCAACCGCCGCATCATGCATGCGCGTCGCGAACTCGATCCAGTGATCGCGCCGTCGACGATCGGACGCCGCGCGCTCGAGCAATGCAATCATGCACTCCCGCGACCCCCTCGCCTGAGCCGATCCGCGCGCACCACGCGGGATCAACGGTAAAGTCGCTCGCAAGATCCGATCAGGCCAGTCACTTGATCGAAACTCGACCACCCATCTGTGTGACGCGAGTCGGACCTCGAGCCGATGGAGGTATCGCCTGCGAATCTCATCGCCACGCGCAAGACGGACTCCGAGCGTTTCGCGAATCCGGTGATCCTGATCGAGGCTCGTTGTGAGCGCACCGACATACCAGAGGTCTCGGATGAGGAAGCACTCTGCAAGGGGCAGGATCGCGAGTCGTGCAAGCTCGCTCCCTTCATCGCACGCCTCGTCGCCCCGCAGAGCAGTGATGCACGAGGCGTACTTCATGGCGTACTCGAATCCCCCCCACATTTCGCACCGCCTCATTGCCATCGCCAGGTCTCGCATCGCCTCGCGCCCATGCTTGGTACTCGCGATCGGACCGAGTTGTCCAAGCGTGGAGGCGACCGCTTTGCGCAATCGTCGCCCACGACTCCGATCGCGCCTCCCTCCAAGTTGCCGATCGGCACTCACACGCCTCGCGATGCGAAGTGTGTCGTCTGAACCTCCCATGTGAGGGGTCGCCCCATCGACCGAGCCTTCCGCCTCGGCGGCGCGCGCTGCCATGAGCCGACCGAGCTGGATCGCCTCAAAGCTGCGGGCATAGCCACGGATCTCCATTCGGCGCGCGGCATCCTCGAGCGCGTCGATCGAAAGCGGAATGAACCCCTTCTGAAAGGCAATGCCGAGTGCAATGAGATCGCTCTGTCGGTCACTCAGAAAAATCGAGCGCGCTTGAGAGACAATATCGACGAGCACGCATCGACTCGCGAGCGCTGTGACCTGCGCGATGGCAGGCAGGCGCATCGCACTTTGGCGCGACTCGTCATCGAGTTGGTCTTCCAGTAGTGTCGTGTTGGCAACGATCGCCGTGCGCGCTGGATCTGCCACGCGAAGCTGCGCATCCGACGCGATCGCGCGAATGGTCTCGACCGGATCGACTCCGATCACGAGATCGGCCTCTCCATACGGAATCTGAATCGTGCAACTTGGCTGTTGCGCCGCGGTGGACTCTTCCAGCCGCGAAAAGAGAAGTTGCGACCACGCGCGTCGACCGGGGCCGAGCGGAACCCCCAGATGAGTCCACTCAACCTGAAAGCCCATCGAACGGCCTGCTTCGGCGAGCAATTGTCCGGCGACCCCTGGCGCATCGCCACGAAATCCAGCAATGTGAACTCTCCAGAGCCCTTGGTCGGCGTGAACCGGCCGCGGCGGAGTCACACGGACAGAGGTGCGCAGCGCGTCGATCCCTGCTGGCGGCCGCGTGCGAATAATCTCAACCTGCTCGAGGAGCGACTCGAGCCGAAAGAACACGCCTCGTCCTCCTGGAACGACCGATCGCTCGACGAGCGGTTCGTTTCGCAGTGGATCTGAACCGCGGAGAAGCCCGCGCGCAATCTGCGTCGCAAGCCCTGGATCTCGAAGCTCGCACGCGTTGTCCGCTGGAAGTACAAACCGCTGAAACCGCAAGAACCCGTCAACGTCAATCTCGTGTGCAGTGCGTTCGAGTGCCGCGACATCGAATCGCGGCGGTGGACCATCCTGTGCGATGATGATGGTGAGGGACGACGACTCGGCTGCCGCAACCAATGCATCTCGGACTGCCTCACGGTTATTGATGTCGAGCCTTACGAACGAGAGCCTTGACTCAGCGTCTGCACCACCCGCCGCGCGGGCGAGTCGCTCGATGTCGATGTGCGACTCACTCGACAAACTACAGACAACGATCGCACGCGGTGATCGTTCGTACACGGCACCTCGCACGACGGCGGTCCCCTCACGTGCAAATCGCCTCGCATCCCAGTACTCCACGGGGCACACGATGTCTGCGCCACTCTCGACGGCGCGTTCACCGACGAGCGCGCGGGTGAGTCCGTCTGGGAACGTCCTGCTTGCGATCACCACTGCCGCAACGGCGAGGTCCGCTTCGATGAGATCCCAACAGGCACCCAGTCCAATTTCCTGTCCACGGCGAGGCACCTCGATCGTTGCGACCCACGCCGGGACGCGCGCGAGTCGTGACGAGAGTTCGAGCCCTGGACGAATCTCATGAAGGAGTCGAATGACCCGCCGCGTCAAGAGGCTTGTGCGAAGTCCATCGTTGATTCCGAGCGGCTCGACATCACCCGCGCCTGGCGGCATCGCGTCCCACCAGACTTTGGCGGGCACCGTGTTCTTGAGCCGCAGCGACTCCGCAATCGATACGACGCGTGGGGCGACTGAACCTGGGCGCGACTCAATGACGATGACGTGGTGACAACGTTCGAGCAACCTCGACACTGCTGCCTCGTCGAGTGGTTCGATCACGGTGAGTCGCAGCAGCGGTACTCGACCACTCATGCTGAGCTCATCGAGCATGTGGCGAACGGCGACCGCGCATGCTCCGATCGCCACAAACCCATACTGCTCGCGCTCGCCGGGACTTGGAAGGTGCTCGAGTCGATTCAACTCAAGTCGACGAACGATTTGCAGCGAATCCGCTGACTCTCCCGAGCGCGTCATCTGCCGTCGCCTCAACCATGCATCGTGGTCGACTCGCGCCACTTGCCGGTTCGGAGCCATCGCAAGTGTCGCTGCAGATCGCAGCAACGAGATATGCGCGATGATCGCAGTCGGGCGACGCGTCGCTCGCGTGAGCCGCAGCGCGGCATCGGCTGCGTCGCGCATCCCCGCGAGATCACATGGTTCGATCGCATGAATCTGACTTCGTCGACAGGCGCGCCGAGGGCAGGTCGTTGGCACGGCGAAGGGATTGTCTTCAATGACGACACAGACCCCTGCCCCATCTCCCATCGGTGAAAGAGCGACCTGCGAGAGGGCGACGATGACTCCATCGAGGTCTTCATTGGCGATCAGTACGACCGCGCGGCGTCCGCGCGCAGCTTCTTGTGCGGCGAGTTCAACAGCGCGGACGGCGTCAAACACTGCTGCAACCCGCACGCCATTTCGTGAGAGAACGAGTTGACTCGCCTCGCTCTCTGCCTGCTCAAACACCCCCTCAAACGGTGGCCGCTTCACACCAACGATGAGGTGCACGTCAAGTTCAGTTTCAAGAAACCCCTTGATGAGTACTTCGGACGCAGTGCACAGGGCGTGACCATCAACACGCGCGATCGGAATCGTCCACGTGGGTGCCACAGGAGTGCTACTGCCCACGAAGTATCTCCTCGACAACGAACGCGATGGGATCGTGGTCATGGTCAGGTGCGCGGCGCGTCGCACACTGCGCGACATTGGGCTCTGCATTGGCAACGACGTACGAGCGCTCGGCTCCGCGCAACATGCCGATGTCGTTGAGGCCATCCCCGACTGTGACAACTTCGCGCGGGTCGATACCACGCGTTTCGCACAGTCGCAGGATCATCCTCCACTTATCGACGGATGCGTCGAAAATCTCGAGCAGATGCGTGTCAACGCCAGCTTGCCCGAGGGCGACGAGCGCAGGCCAGTGCTTGAGTGTCAAGCGCTCGGGAACTTCGTCTCGAATCGCCTGCGCAACTCGTGCGAGTTCATCCGCCACGGCAACGGTTCCGACCCGAAGCACATGTTTGAGCTGCTCGTCGCGCAGTCGCTCGTCGCGGTCAAGCGCCAGAACCGCGCGCGTCTCGAGCGGGTGCACACTGAACCACCAGCGACTTGCCTCGTCGAGGTCTGCATCACCCACGAGCAGATAGTCGTATCCAGCGGAGGTCGAATCTTTCAGCAGATGCGCGAGGTGACCGTGGTTCACGAGACTCTCGGTGCAATGCGCCACAAGATCGTTCGAAATCACGATGCGATCCTCACACCGACCGGTGGCGACATCGTGCAGGGCTGCCCCACCTGCTGTGATCGCGACTCCGTCACCGAGTGCCGCTTGGGCCACCATCTTGCATTCGATCCAGGAACGACCCGTGGCGAAGACGACTTCGATTCCCGATTGCCGCGCGCGATCCAGCGATTCGAGGTTGCCCTGCGAGACCTCACCGCGTCGATTGAGCAGGGTGCCATCCAGATCTGTCACAAGAATTCGACATCGCATTGGATTGCGGCCGAATGCTACACTTCGCCCCCTTATGGATCGAAAACGACTCGGCGGCGTGCAGCAGACTGACCTCACAGAGGGTCGCATCAATGACGACTTTTTGTACTGGCTCAAGACGAGCGGACCAAACTGGTTGCTTGCGGTGCTCGTGGTTGCATGCCTCATGATGGGATGGAATTGGTGGAAGAACCGAGAGGCAGCCGCGCGCGATCTCGCGTGGGCAGAACTCAACGCGGCCGACATCCCATCAGCACTGAAGGATGTCGCTGCAAAGCATGGTTCGATCGATTCGGTTGCAACGTATGCGCTTCTGAATGCGGGCGATCGGTATCTCCAGAGCATCCTCTCTGGCAAGCGATTCGATCGTGAGGCAACGGCATCGGACGCATCGATGACCCCAGAACTCAAGGCCGAGTGGCTCGCTGAAGCAGACGCGCTCTACCTCGATGTCATCAAGGCTGCGCAGGCCGATCCGACACGTGGATCACGCGGGTTTGAGATTGGGGCGCTCTTTGGTCGGGCAGCGGTCGCCGAGACCCGCGGCGATGTCAGTTCTGCCAAGACGAACCTCGAAGCGATTCAAGCCGTTGCGGGTGACGACTATCCGTGGCTTGTGAAGAACGCGGCTGCGCGACTTGCAACACTCGGTGTGATTTCGTCGCCATATCCCATTCCAGCCGCGCCGGTCGCAGCGCTTCCTCCAGTGGTTGACCCTGCAACGGGTCTCGCTCCAACAGCACTGCCAGCTGCCGATACCGAAGCACTGAAACTCTTGCTTGGGGACTTGTCGAAGACCAGCAGCGCTCCGGCAGCTGCGCCGATTGCAGTCCCAAGTCCCGCCCCAGAATCGGCTCCCGCTCCGTAACGCACGGCAGCGATCAACGCTGCGGACTCCATGGCACTTGATCCTCAACGCGAGAGTCCACCGCTCATTTCGGAAGCGGGGACGGTCGATCG
>SYHM01000215.1 GCA_005799205.1 Planctomycetia bacterium
CTCGCGGGCGAGGCGGGGCTCGAAGAGGCTTCGATTCTTCTCGATCTCGAGGGGCATCCACGAGTGCTCGCCGCGCGGGCTCGTGTTTAGGTCGTCAAGCGGGAGCGCCAAGCGCCTTGCGTACCTCTTCGAGCAGCACCTGCGCTTGGAATGGCTTGAAGAGGAAGTGGCTGAGTCCATCTTGGGTCGAACGAACGATGGAGTGATTCGGGTCATAGCCAAATCCGGTCATCATGACAAATGCGGACGATGGCGAACAGTCGCGGGTGCCACGGAAGACCTCATACCCGTTCCGGTCGGGCATACGCACATCTGAAATGACGAGATCGAATGGGCGCTTTTCGTCGGCGGCCCGTTCAATGAGTTCGAGTGCTGCACTGCCATCCGCCCTGTTTTCGACGACTCCACCCGCCTCTTGCAGCAGCCACTGAATCGTCTCTCTGACTTGAGCGTCATCATCCGCAACCAGAATGCGTTTGCCTGAGATAAACGGATCAAGGCTGCGATCTCGGGGGAGGCGGTCGATTCCGAGCACCGACTGCGGTCCCGCCGTTGCCGAGCGAATGCGTGCAGACAACATCTCAAGCGCGCGTTCGAGTGACTCGTAGGCGCCAAGCTTTCCGACTGCGAGTTCGTGGGTGGCATCGCGCAGTCGTTGCTGCGGCGTTGCAAGTTCATCGCGCAATGTTTCGGAGACGCGCGCGCTCGTCGTCGAACGCTCAACAATCAGCATGTCGAGAATGTTGAGCGCCATCGCTTCATAGCGGCCGAAAGTCTCGAGCGCCATGCGGTCCTCGTCAGAGAAGGCATCTGCCTTCAACGATTCGACATTGACCACGCCGATCACCCGATCGCGCAGCAGCAGCGGCACAGTCAGGCTTGAGCGCGCGCCAGGAAGCCCAGGCAGGTAATGCGGGTCGGTATCGAGGTTGCGGCCGATATAGCTCTCGCCCGTCGAAGCAACGAGTCCAGAAATTCCGTTACTGACGCTTCGCGCATAGATCGACTCGCCAATTCGCAGTGGCTCGATGCCGTGCCCCATCACGAGTTCGAGTTGCTCGGTCCTGCGGTTTCGTAGTCGCACCTCAAAGGGCTCATCCGCGAAGAGCGCCCGCATCGTGTTCGAGATCTTTCCTTCGAGCAGTGCAAGGCGTTCGCCGACATTGAGGGGATTCACGATCTGCGCATCGAGGTCAAGCAGTTCTGCTCCCGCCTGATCGACAGCATCAATGCGTTCGCTGAGGCGTGTACGAGCCGTGACATCGAAGATAATGCCCGTCGCGCGCTGCCCGGCGGCCACCGAGATCATGAGGTCGAAGTGACGATCTCCAGACGCAAATCGCTTGCGCACATGAGCAGTTGGATCGCGTGCGAGCATCCGCGCCGCCTCAGCGCACAGCGTGGTGAACTGCCGAAGGGTCTCTGGCGTTTGCTCCGCCATCCGAGCGTTCATCCAAACGACTTCGCCTGCTGAATCCACGACGCCAGCGCCCGCGCCGACCTGTGAAAAGAAATCGTTCGACTCTGAGCGTGCGGTCTGCTGCGCGGAATCCACCATGGGTCGGTGAAGTGTACGGTCGCCTACACTCGACACTCTTCCCATGATCGTCGTCGAAGGCGTACATAAGAAGTTTGGTTCATTCGCAGCGGTTTCTGATCTCTCGTTTCGCGTTGGAGCTGGCTCGATCTGCGGGTTTCTCGGTCCCAACGGCGCAGGGAAGACAACGACAATTCGGATGATCGCTGGGGCGATCGAGCCCACACTCGGGTCACTCACGCTCGATGGGATCGATGTGGTTCGCAGCCCGCGATTGGCACGGCGCAGGCTGGGGTACCTCCCCGAGACGAATCCGCTTCCAGCGGAGTTGACTGTGTCGGAGTATCTGCGGTTTCGGAGTGCACTGTGGGGAGTGGCGCGTCATGCTCGCCGGCCGGCGGTCGATCGGGTGATTGCGCGTTGCGAGCTTGGCGAGGTCAAACACACACTTCTTGGATCGCTGAGTCGAGGGTTCCGGCAGCGCGCGGGACTTGCTGCCGCGCTTGTGGCATCGCCTGCAGTCGTCATCCTCGATGAGCCGGGGACCGGACTTGATCCGACGACCGCCCGATCGTTTCGCGATCTCATTCGCTCGCTGCGGGGAGAGCACACTGTGCTCTTTTCGAGCCACAACCTCGCAGAGGTCGAGGCAACCTGCGATCACATGGTGTTGATCGCTCGAGGGACGCTCGTCGCGCGTGGCAGCGCCATCGCGTTGCGCCAGCAGGGGGCAGTTGGCCTTCGGCTTGAGATCGAAGTGACACGGTTTGACGCCGCAACCATTCGCGACATTGCCGGAGTCATCGCGATCGAAACTCGCTCGCTCGCCGACGGTTGGACTCAACTCGTCGTCGAGGTTGAGCCAACACATGGCGATGCGCTTTCGAGCAGTATTGGTCGGGCGATCCAGGCAACCGGTGGAACGGTCCGCCGCTTCGAAGAAGTGACCCCTTCGCTCGAAGAAATATTTGAACGGCTTATTGCCCGTCCGCGCGCGGAGTGCGTGCGATGAACCAGTTCATGCCAGATGTGGTCACGATGGCGCGGCGTGAATGGGCTGCGCTGGCACTGACTGCGACTCTCTGGGGAGCACTCGCAATAGTCGCGTTTGTGACGGGAGTCATCTTTGGGATCGCAGTGCTCGTGCCAGGTGCGCCAGCAGAGTTGCGGACGGTTGCTGCGGCAGCGGGGTGGGCGATGTTGTTGACGGCCCCAGCACTCTCGCTGCGCCCCACGACCGAAGAGCGGCGCACGGGATTCTGGGAAGTCCTCGCGACGAGTCCAGCATCGACAGGCGCACTTGTCCTTGGCCGGTACGCCGCTGGCATGGCGGCGCTCATCGTCCTCTGCGCGGTCGGGTTGGGTGGTCCGTATGTTGTGCTCGAGCTGCTCGCGCGGCCCGACCCTGCCGAAGCGCTCTGCGCGACGACCGGCGTGCTCCTCGCAGGATCGATGTATCTCGCGTCTGGGATGTTCTTCGGTTCGCTCGTTCACAGCGCCGCGGTTGCTTATATGGCGACCTTTTTCTCGTGGTTGACTCTGTTGCTCGCTGTTCGTTCGCTCGCACCGCTCCTTGCGAGTTCGCAGGCTGATCTGCTCTTTGCTGCAGACCCAGTTCGCAGGCTCGAGGGTTTTCTCGATGGCGCGTTCGATACATCCAACATCGTTTACTTTGCGAGTGCGACGGCAGCGTTCTTGATTGCATCAGTGGCGGTGCAGTCGAGCGAAGCCGAACGCGCTTCAGGCCGCGGGCGCATTGGAGTCCAAGTGCGCATCGTGGTGACGGTGCTTGGGTCATTCGCGCTTGCTGCGGCGATTGCGGCGAGTGCGCACGCACCGAGTGCACGCGTTGCAATCGATGCGACAAAGTCGAGGCAATGGGTCGTGAGTCCTCAGACTGCAGCCCTCTTGACCCAACTTCCCTCAGGGTGGCGGATGACCTGGATCGCTCCTGAAGGCGCCCTCGATGTGGATATCGCTGCGCAGATCGAAGAGGTCGTCGAGACGTTTGCCCATTCAAAGGTCGGTTTCGTTGAGCGGATCGATCCAACCACTTCTGAGGGAGTTGCGCAGTACGCAACATGGCTTGCTCGCATCGTCGAAGAGCGGCGAGGCGATCCACAGGGGCTGCGCGAAGCGCTTGCCGACGCGCTCAATGAACTGACGCAACTGACCGTGTGTGCCGCGAGAGCTTCAGATCAACTCGAGCGCGCCGCCGAGGTGATGCCAGCGGGCGATCCCGACCGGGGTCCAATTGAACAGTCTGCTGGCGCCTTGCGCGCACTCGCCACGGGCGGTCCAGTGCTCGCGGCGTCGATTGAGTCGATGCGCGTGCAGCGGGCGGACCGCGCACTATCGAGCGATCGTGACGCTGCGCAGGTGCTCTCGCAGAATCATCGTGACTGGGCGATGCAGTTTGGTGCGCTCTCA
>SYHM01000216.1 GCA_005799205.1 Planctomycetia bacterium
CGCACCGGCTCGCGCAGTGCGACCAATGCGATGCACATACGCCTCGGGCTCCATCGGCAGATCAAAGTTGACCACATGGGTGATGCCATCAACATCGATGCCGCGCGCGGCGATATCAGTCGCCACGAGCACGGGGCTCGACCCAGATCGGAACGCTTCGAGCGTCCGCGTGCGGTGATTTTGCGCCTTGTTTCCGTGGATCGCTCCCGCAGTCACACCAGCACTCGCAAGTCGCTTGACCACGCGATCAGCGCCGTGCTTGGTCTTGGTGAAGACGAGCACGCGGCCGACCCCTGGCGTTCGCAACACATGCAGCAGCAATTGCAACTTCTGGGTCGAAGGCACCTGATAGAGCTGCTGCTCGATCCGATCGACCGTTGACGCGACCGGGGTCACCGCGACGCGCGTTGGGTTCTTCAAAAACGAATCAGCGAGGTGCTTGATTTCTTGTGGCATCGTCGCCGAGAAGAGCATCGTCTGGCGCTTCTGTGGAATCGCCTTCATGATGCGGCGGATCGGTTCGATGAATCCCAGGTCGAGCATGCGATCGGCTTCGTCGAGCACCGCAAACGAAATCGCGCTGAGGTCGACGAGTCGCTGCTGCATGAGATCGGTGAGGCGCCCTGGGGTCGCGACGATGATGTCAACACCATTGCGCAGCGCGTTGACTTGTGGACGCTGATTGACTCCACCAAAGATCACGACATGGCGAATCTTGGTGTTCGCGCCGTAGGTTGCGAAGCTTTCGCCGATTTGCGCGGCGAGTTCGCGCGTGGGAGCAAGAATCAGAGCGCGCGGCGCACGACCTTGCGTTCGCACTGCCTGCGTGGCCTCTGCGCGAAGCATCTGATGCAAGATCGGCAGAGCGAACGCGGCCGTCTTGCCAGTGCCCGTCTGAGCGATCCCAAGAATGTCGTTCCCCTCAAGCGCAGGAGGAATCGCCTGCGTCTGGATCGGCGTTGGAGTCGTGTACCCCTCGGCGCGCAGCGCATCGAGCAGCGGCTTTGCAAGCGAGAGTGGCGTGAATTCGCAGTGGGCAGTTGGTGCGGACGAATTGTGAGACGATGAGTCGATATCAATAGACACGAGAGCGATAACTTTCTGACGATCGGCCTTTTCGGAGACCGAGAGTCGGTGAATTGGACGGATCTGGTACTGCCGCGGCGAGCCGGGAAGATGCAGGATCACGAGCCTGAAGGCGCTGAAAGGACGCTTCCGATGCGTCCAACAGCTGCCGGCTGAATCCCAGAGAATCGTCGAATGCCTAGTGCATTCGACCTGAGGCGACCGGCGGGAAGGCGCAAACATACACGAAACCGTGTTGTTTGCGCCACCAATCGCCCGGAATCTCACATTTCGTCGGCTCGAGTTGAATTCGCTCGCTTGAACTGCACAGTGTCCCCGCAACGCGGTTGCTGGCAATAGTCGCGCACTTCTCGAGGCACCACATGACACATCTCATCACACTTCTCGCCACGCTGCTCGCTCAGTCCGCATCGCCGTACATTGAACTTGACCTCGTCGGTGTCGGCGACCCAGGCAACGAGGCGCTTCCAATCATCAATTTCAATCCGACTTTCCCCACAGCTCAAGCGGCGACCGAATTCGTCGGTGCCGTGGCGTACGACTATGAAATCGGACGATTCGAAGTCACCGTAGATCAGTGGGTGACCTTTCTGAACGCAGTCGACTCTACAGGTGAGAACGCACGGGGACTCTGGGACCCCGCGATGTCACCAGAGAGCGATCCCAAGTATGGATCGGTGCGCAGAGTCCTCACTGCCCCACTCGCCCACCACTACGAAGTGGCGTCGCCCGTCTGGTCGCAGCGCCCAATCGCATGGATCGACTTCTTTCGCGCGGCGCGCTTCATCAACTCGGTACACAACGGTCACCACGAACGAACGATGGTCGACAACAGCGTTGCGCGATATCGCTGTTGGATCTCGCTGAACACAGAAACCGGCGTCTACGACTTGCGCAATCAACAGACCTTCGGCGCGTACGCAACGCGCGGGGTGATGACAGGATTCGTCTTGCCGTCGCAAGATGAGTGGATCAAGGCCGCCCACTTCTCGCACCTTCCAACGCCAAATGGATCGCATTACTGGCGCTTCCCAACACAGAGCGACGAGCCGCCAACACCAGCCACAGTCAACGCGTGCGGTGAGGTGACAAACCCCAACGCCGTCCCGCTCGCCAATTACAACAACGTTGCAGAGTGGTGCCCCGCGAGCTGTCCAAGCGGTGATCTCAGCTCGTGTCCCGATCCACTGGGCTTCACCGGCAATCTCACGCGTGTCGGAGCGTGCAACACGCCGTCGCCTTGGAACACACTCGACCAAGGTGGCAACCTTGTCGAGTGGACTGACACCGTGGTCGCGCCCGTTGCTGGCGCTCCGAATCCACTTAATCAGCCGATCTGGCGACAAATGCATGGTGGCATCGCCGTCGCTGCCGGCTATCAACTCTGGATGAGTGCGACTGGTGCATCAGACCCCTACGGACAATATCTTGGGAATACACGCGCATTTGCTGGGTTTCGAGTGGGATTCCTCAACGGAGGCGACACAGGATGCACCGCCGACTTCACCAACGACGGAAGGGTCGATGGACATGATCTTGGCAGCTTGCTCGGCCAGTGGGGTCCTTGCCAGCCGTAACGCTGCGCACACTCACAGCGCAAGAGCGCCCGTACTGTCGCCGAAACGGTCGCTTCGCACGCCGACCTTGTTCAGCATCGACACATAGAGATTGCACAGTGGCGTGCCCGATGTTGCGATGCGCTCCCCAAGCACTTCACCGCTCGCCGATGTGGTCGGCGTGTGCGTGACTCCGAGCGCGCGCCCCCCTGCGAGCACCACGGGCAAGTCATCGTGATTGTGCCGGTTTCCATCTGTGATCGCGGCACCGAAGAGAAGCATCGTGTGATCGAGGAGTGGCTCGCCATCTGCTTGCGTCTCACGCAGCTTCGCGAGCAATCGCGCGAATCGCTCGACCTGCCATCGATTGATCTTTGCAAACTTTTCTTTCTTGTCAGCCTGCTCGCCGTGATGGCTCACCTCGTGGTGACCATCGGCAACCCCTAGTTCTGGGAACGATCGATTCGATCCTTCATTGGCGAGCATGAGCGTCACGACACGCGTGCGATCTGTCTGCAACGCAAGCACGGCGAGGTCACTCAGCAGGTCGATTCGCGCCGTGTACGTGGGAGGACTCCCCTTCGGGATCACGACTCCCTCGTGCGCACCAGTGGGAGAGTTCTCGAACTTTTCAGCAGATTCGATGCGTCGCTCGAGGTCGCGCACACCGTCTAAATATTCGTCAAGCTTGCGGCGATCGTTCACGCCGACGCGCTCGCGAAGTGCGGCGGTCGACGGCGCAAGCGCGTCGAGAATGCTCTTGCGGAGCGCCATTCGCCGCGTGCGCGCCTGTGCATCTTCGTGTGATGGCCCGAGCGCAAACAGCCGTTCGAACAGCACACGCGGATCGTGGTCCTTGCCACTTGGAGTGTGCGGACCGCGCCACGAAATGTTGGCGCTGTATGCGCAGCTGTACCCCGAGTCACAATTGCCAGCGGTCATTGTCGCCTCTCCGCCGAGTTCGAGACTCTCGAACTTTGTGCGCCCACTGAACGCCCGCGCCGCAACCTGATCGACACTCACCCCTGCGGTGATGTCTCCACCAGAAGTCTTCTTGGGATGCACTCCTGTGAGAAAGCACGCAGCGCTACGCGCGTGATCGCCAGGCCCGTCGAGTTGCGCTTCGGCATTGCGATGACACAGCCCGCGCATCACGCTCGCCACCCCCGCGTGAGGCGCGAGCACACTGCTCAGTGCCTGAGACCACGCCGTTGGCTCAACACCATTTGGCAAGAAGACGAACATCATGCGCGCGGGTGCAACAGCCGCCGCGCCACTCGTCGCAGCCCCAGCAGCTGCAGCTGCGCTTCGGATGAACGACCGCGATGGAATCATCGCTTCAAGGAGTGGCAGCGCGAGTGCCGCCCCTGCACCACGAAGCACGGTGCGCCGAGAGAGCGCCCGGCCGCGATCGACTTGTTCGCTCAGTTCTTTCAGTTCGCTCATGGCGCGCCTCGCACGCGCATTGAAGGACTCTGTGCAACAGCAATCACGACTTCTTTGAGTGTAGGAGCGCCACCGAGATCTTCGATCAGCGAATCGATAATGATCTCATCTGTTTCGTCTTGCTCGCGGCCTGTTGCATAGATGAGCAGGTGCTTCACGAGAGAACGCACGAAGGCGGGGTCGCCCCGAAGTGTCTCGCGCAGCCCTGACAATCCGAGAACCCGCCTTCCGTCGGGCAAGTCGCCATGATCGTCAATCGGCGACCCGAGCGAATCAGACCGCCGTTGACCCACTGCATCCCACTGCTCGAATGCGAAACCTAGTGCGTCCATTCGCCGGTGGCACGCCGCACAGTTCGGATCAGCCCGATGCGCCTCGAGCAGTTGTCGCATGGTCTTGCCTGTCGGGTCTTCTGCCTCTTGAGGCAGCTGCGCCGTGCCCGGCGGCGGCGGAGGAGGCGCCGCATCGAGAAGCGCC
>SYHM01000041.1 GCA_005799205.1 Planctomycetia bacterium
ATTCACGCCGAAAACCTTCACAAGCACTTTGGCGCGATCCGTGCCGTGGGAGGCGTTTCGCTGCGGGTCAACGCAGGCGAGATCGTTGGATTCCTAGGCCCAAACGGCGCTGGGAAGACCACCACGATGCGAATGCTGACTGGCTTTCTTGATCCAGATGCGGGGGAGATTTCGATGGCTGGGATTGCATTGCGCAACGACCCACTTCGCGCACGCGCGGCGATCGGTTACCTGCCAGAGGGGGCGCCGGCCTATCCAGAGATGACGGTTCGCGAGTACCTGACATTCATTGCGCGGGCGCGATCGATTCCTGCTCGTGAGATCGAGGGGCGCCTCGACAGCATCGCCCATCGCGTCCACCTGCGTGGAGTGCTCGATCAAGTCATTGAGACGCTCTCAAAGGGTTTCAAGCGACGGGTTGGGATCGCGCAGGCGCTCATTCATGATCCTCCGATTTTGATCATGGATGAACCGACCGATGGACTCGACCCAAACCAGAAGTACGAAGTGCGCCAACTGATCCGTGAGATGGGGCCAACCAAAGCGATCGTGCTTTCGACTCACATCCTCGAGGAGGTTGAAGCGGTCTGCACACGAGCGGTGGTGATTGCCGCAGGCGTCGTCGTTTTCGACGGAACTCCAGCAGCATTCGAACGGTTGGCGCCCGCTGGGGTCACTCAGCACAGGATGGACAGTGCGTTTCGCGCGATGACCGCATCGGCAGGTGAGGTTGCCTCATGAATGCATGCTGGACAATCATCCGCCGCGAATTTCGGAGTTACTTCGCAACGCCGCTTGCCGCCGTGTTTCTCGTTGTCTTTCTGTTTCTTGCGGGCGTCTTCACGTTTTCAATGGGCCAACTGTTCGAGCGCGGCCAGGCTGATCTTCGGCCATTCTTTCAGTTTGTGCCGTGGCTCTTTCTCTTTCTCGCGCCGGCGCTCTCGATGCGTCTGTGGGCTGAAGAACGCCGGCTCGGCACCATCGAGATTCTGACAACACTGCCGCTCGGGATCGCGAGCGCCGTGGCTGGAAAGTTTCTTGCCGCTTGGACCTTCGCGCTCGTCGCCCTCGCGCTCACGCTGCCGCTCTGGATCACGGTCTCGTGGCTTGGAGAGCCAGATCAGGGAGCCATCGTCGCGGGGTACCTCGCCTCAGCGATGATCGCGGGAGTGTTTCTGAGCATCGGCAGCTTCGTCTCAGCAACCACGAAGAATCAAGTGATCTCATTTGTTGTGACGGCGGTGCTCTGCTTTCTCGTCCTGCTCACAGGCTTCCCGCTCGTGCTCGACTTTTTTCGCGGATGGCTTCCCGCAGGAGCACTCGATCTGATCGCAGGGGTCAGCCTTATGACGCACTTCACGAGCGTGATGCGGGGAGTGATCGAGCTACGCGACCTGATCTATTTTGCATCGTCGATCGTGGCGTTGCTCGCCGCGACCGCCTTGATGGTTGACTGGAGAAAGAGCGCCTAAATGAAGTCGATCAACCGACGATCTGCGGCACTCATTGGCTGCGCGCTGTTGCTGGCGGCGTGGCTCGCGTTGAACGCGATCACCTCATCGGTTCGCTCGCCGCTTCGAGTCGACCTCACCGAAGGATCGCTGTACACCCTCTCTCCTGGCACTAGAGCGCTGCTCCGGTCGCTCGACGAGCCAGTACACATCGACTTCTACTACTCGGCCGATGCGGCGAAGGACATTCCAGTCCTTCGCAACCACGCGATTCGAGTCGAGGAGTTTCTCGACGAACTCGCGCGCGAGTCGCAGGGGCGTGTCGAAGTTCGCGTGATCGATCCGCTGCCCTACTCAGAAGCAGAGGACGCTGCGAACGCCGCAGGAATCGCACCCATTCAGGCCGATGGTTCTGGTCGCCAACTAATGCTCGGCATGCTCATTTCGGGGGCCACCGATCGACGAGAGGGGATTCCGTATCTCAATCCCGCGGATGAGGCGTATCTCGAATATGACATCTCACGCGCGATTGTGAATGTTTCGCGGGCAACCCGCGCACGCGTCGCACTGATCACGAGTCTGCCGATGGACTCGAGTTTCGATCCACGCGGGCAGCGCATGGCGCCGCCGTGGCAGGTGCTCGCGCAACTTCGCAGTCTCTTCGAGGTCGAAGTGGTCGCACCCGATGCACAGAAACTGCCGGACCGTTTTGACGCCCTTGTGATCGCTCACCCCAAGGGACTGAACGAGCAACTCCTGCGCGCGATCGATGGGTACGCGGTCGGTGGAGGAAACATCTTGCTCTTTCTCGATCCGTACTGCGAATCGGATGCTCAAGCGGCCGGGGCCATGGGGTTCGGCGCCGGAGGCGGCGCGAGTGACCTTGGCGCCCTGCCAGGGGCGTGGGGAATCGTGTGGAAGGCGGGCGAAGTTGTCGCCGATCGCACCTACGCACAGCGCGTGCGCGCTCGATCGAACGAGGGTCTCGCAACGATCGACTATGTCGCGTGGCTGTTACTCACAAAGGACGCAATTCTCAAAGATGACCCCGCGTATGGCGCGCTCGCGAACCTCGTCATGCTTTCGGCTGGATCACTCTCATCGGTCGAGGGTTCGGCCCTCGAGGTGACTCCTCTCATCGTGTCGTCGACTGACACGATGATGATCGATGGGTCAAAGTTGGGTGCGTTTGCCGATCCAGCTGCGCTTCTGCGCGAGTTCAAGCCAAGCAATCAGCGGCATCTGCTCGCGGCCCGGTTCACAGGTCCCGTGAAGAGCGCGTTTGCTAGCGAGGGGGTGCAGGCAGCAGCAAGCGCGCAGGCGAAGCCAGCCACCATCGTGGCGGTTGCTGACGCTGACATGCTTCGCAACGAGGCGTGGACGCAGGAAGAGCGACTCGGAAGTCTGAGCCTTGGGTGGCGCCCATTTGCGGATAACGCATCGCTGCTCATCAATGCAGTTGAGCAGCTCTGCGGGGACACTGCGCTGCTCTCACTTCGAGCGCGCGGGTCAAGCCAACGGCCATTCGATGTCGTTCGAGAGTTGCAACGCGTTGCAGAGGAGCGATACCGGGCACGCGAACAGGAATTGACGACCCGAATCGCCGAGTCGCAGGCTCGCATCAATGACCTGCAGAAGCAGAAGAGTCCAGATCAGCGGCTCGTGCTCACAGACGAGCAGCAGTCACAACTGGTCGCGCTGCAAGAGGAACTCGGCGAAGCTCGCAAGGAACTCCGACAGGTGCAATTCAGTCTGCGCAAAGAAGTCGAGGCGCTCGGGCACACGCTGATGCTGCTCAATGTGGTTGCGTGGCCGTTGCTTGTCGCATGTCTTGCTGTTGGATGGGGACTGCGCCGCACACACTTCAAGAGGGGAATCGCCCGATGAACAATTCAACGCTTCTCCGCGGTTTGCTTGTGGCAGTGCTGGCGCTCGTCACCATTGGCGTGATTCTTCAATCAA